>NZ_DCQO01000011.1:66682-155306 GCF_002323495.1 Olleya sp. UBA1516 | reverse complement strand
TTTGCGTACGAAAGTGAATACGATTTGAGTACTAAAAATTAAACATCTAAAATTTACGACGCTAACTATACGCTTCTAGGATCTTTAAGTATTGCTAGCTTTTTACTCCAAACCACACTCATACTGTAAAAACCAAATCTATCTGTTATTTTTCCATAACATCTATAAACACCTAAACCGTTAACAGGAAACTGATTAACAACATCTGTAAAATGTACTGCATCAAAATAGGCTCCTTTTTGGTCAACAAATGTGCTAAGTCGCATTAGTTTGCCTTGTGACGTTTTGTTAAAACGTGTGGTCACTAAATTCCCGTAAATAAGCATGTTTTTGCCAATAAATTGATTCATTTGATCTGCAAAAAATCCATCATTCTTAGTTTCACTTATTAAATCAAAATAATTACATAACGGAAATCCAAGTAACTCCATTTGGTCATAAGCATTTTCAATCCAATTATTATCTAATTTGGGCAATGTAAATTGCTTATGATCTGTTTTAAATAATTTGGATTGTATGGTCTCTTTTTCTTTAGCGTTCAATTTAAAAATAGCTTCCCACAGTAATTTTACTTTAGATTTATTAGTAAACCTAAATGCATCAATTCTTATTAGAATGGTTAATTGTTCGATAGTAATCAAAATCCTATCGATAAAATCATCTAAAGATTTAAATGGACCATGTAATTGTCTTTCAGTTAAAATCCTATTAACAGTATAATCTTCTAAGTTTTTTAAATATCCAAATCCTAAATAAATAGATGTATTAATTAACCTGTTAGGATGATCACTTTTATTAATACAAGGCAAACAAATAGTTGCGCCTTGTTGCTTTGCTTCATGAAAATAATGTTCTGCGCTATAAAAACCTCCACCATTATTAAGTACAGCAGTCATAAACTCCAACGGGAAATAGCATTTTAAATACAAACTTTGATAACTTTCTACTGCGTAAGATGCCGAGTGTCCTTTTGCGAAAGCGTAACCAGCAAAACTTTTAATTTGATTCCAAACTTCAAAAATTAAGTTATCAGCATACCCTTTGTTTCTGCAATTAGCAATAAACTTTTCCTCGACTGCTTCAAATTCTTTTCTTGACCTAAACTTACCACTCATCCCTCGCCTAAGCACATCTGCTTCGCCTAAAGTTAAATCTGCAAACTGATTTGCCACTTTTAATACATCCTCTTGATATACCATTACACCATAGGTTTCTGGCATAATGTTATATAATATTGGATGTGCCTCTTTGCGTTTTTCTGGATGACGGTGTCTTTTAATAAACTCTTCTTTCATACCAGAACCCGATACGCCAGGTCTAATAATCGAGCTAGCTGCGACTAAACCTAAATAATCTTGAGTTTGTAATTGTTGCATCAAGCCACGCATAGCAGGTGACTCCACATAATAAGCACCAATTGCACCACCAGATTTTAATAAATTATTAATTTTGGGATCTTTTTTAAAAGCCTCCACATTTGTAATATCTATTGGTGGTAATTCTGGTCTATTTTGTGCAATAATTTCTAGTGCTTCTTTAATTTTTGCTAATCCACGTTGTCCTAAAATATCATATTTAAACACGCCAACATCTTCTGCAATAATCATATCAAATTGTACCGTAGAAAACCCTTTTGGAGGTAAATCTGTCGCAGAATAATAATGCACAGGCTTATCTAATATTAATATTCCTGCAGAATGCACGCTTAAATGATTTGGAAAACCTTCAATTAATTTACCATATTTTAAAACCAATTTTGAAATATCATCCAAATCAGAGACATCATAATTATTCTTACTAAGCTTATCTATTTCTTCTTTTGGCAAACCAAAAACCTTACCTAACTCTCTAACAACTGCTCTATATTTAAACGTATTGTAGGTTGCTAATAATGCGGTGTGCTTAAATCTTCTAAAAATATAATCTGTCACATCCTCACGATCCTTCCATGAAAAATCAATATCAAAATCTGGTGGAGATGCCCTGTATGGGTTTATAAAACGTTCAAAATACAAATCTAACTCGATTGGATCTACGTCTGTAATCCCAATAATATAAGCCACTATACTATTGGCACCACTACCACGTCCAACATGAAAATAACCTTTACTTTTAGCATAAGACACGATATCGTGATTGATAAGAAAAAAGGACACAAAATGCATGGATTTTATAGTCTCTAATTCGGTTTTTAAACGCGTAAACACTTTTGATGTTGGATTAGCATAGCGTTTTGGCAAACCTTGATCACATAATTTTTCTAGTAGTAAACAATCATTTTCAAACGAGTCTGTGTATAGTTTTTGATTTTGAGATTCTCTCTCATCACCAAAGTCAAAATTGATATCGCATTGCTTAATTAGTTTTTTTGTGTTTTCTATTATAAAAGGAAATTCAGCTAAAGCTGTATTTAATTCGTCCAAAGACAACATTTTATCCAATGGGTTACACTCTTCCGTTTTTTCAAGTTTACTTAATAATGTATTATTATCTATGGCTCTTAATAATCTGTGTGCATTAAAATCTTTTTTATCTCTAACGGTTACTGGTTGTAATAAAACAATTTTACTTTGTTGTTGTTTTATTTTTGAAAACCTAAGTTTACGCAAATCATTAATTGACACGCCTACAAACTCGTTTTTAGCAAAAGTATTTTTATTTTGCTGCAATACTTTTTCAAAAGGGTAGATTATGAAAGCATTATCAAATGCTGGTGCAATATCAGGTAGTTTTATTTTTTGTTCGGAATGCTTAGACAAAAATTGGTTTAAGGCTTTAAAACCTTCATTATTTTTTGCTAAGCCTACATAATTTTGCTGTGCTCCAACCCTAAAATCGATACCAATTATTGCTTTAATTTTGCGTTTTTTTGCGTGTCGTACAAAATTTAAACAAGCAGATGTATTGTTAATATCTGTCAACGCTACAGCATCCAAAGCGTTAGCTTGTGCTAAATCTAAAAGGTCGGTTTCAGAAAAAGTTCCAAAACGCAAGGAGTAATATGTGTGACAGTTTAAATACATTATTGGTTACGATGTGCTAATAAAATTGGTGGTTCGCCATTAAAAGGGTTATCAAATCTACCAATGGTTTTTGCTCCCATTGCAGACGCTCTCATGATGCTTAAGTCACCATATCTGTTTCTTATGGTATCCATAGCATTGTAAAGACTTAACATTTCTTCGGTATCATCAAAAAGGTCTATTTGATAACTTCCTGTTACTATATCACTAATTTTTACACCAACTAATCGGATTAATAATCTACGTTGGTATAGTTTTTCAAACAGCTCTAAAACCTTAGGAATTATAACATGGTCTGCACTAGAATATGATATTTTAATTTGTTTAGAATAGGTATTAAAATCTGAATATCTAATTTTTACACTTAGTGTTCCTGCTAGTTTATTACCCTTTCTTAATTGAAATGCTAAATTTTCTGCCATAGCAAAAATGGTGGTTCTAAGCTTGACCATGTCAATGGTATCTTTTCCAAAAGTACGCTCTGTAGACAGTGATTTACGCTCATAAAAAGGGACTAAAGGTGGATTATCAATACCATGTGCACGCTTCCAAATAGTACGTCCATTTTTGCCCAATGCGCTAATCATCATCTCTAGTGGCATTTGTTGGATGACGCTAATTTTATCCACTCCTAAACCTCTTAACACCTGATAGGTTTTTTCTCCTACAGATGGTATTTTACGAATGGATAATGGTGCCAAAAAATCTTTTTCAAAACCAGAATCTATCTGTAATTGGTTATTTGGTTTGGCTTCACCAGTTGCTACTTTAGATACAATTTTATTGGTAGACAATCCAAACGAAATGGGTAATCCAGAGTCTTTAATTATTTTTTGTCTAAGCTCTGACGCGTATTTATAACAGCCATAAAACTTATCCATTCCTGATAAATCTGCGTAAAACTCGTCCACACTTGCTTTTTCAAATACAGGTACTTTCTCTTTTATAATCTCTGTAACTTGATGCGAAAATTTTGTGTAAATCGAAGCATTTCCTCTAATTACTGTAGCTTCTGGACATAAGCGTCTAGCAACTTTCATGGACATACCAGAATGTATACCAAACACTCTAGTCTCATAACTACAAGCTGCCACTACGCCTCTATCTCCTGTACCTCCTACTAGTAAAGGTTTTTTTTGTAAACGACTATCTATTAGTCGCTCACATGAGACAAAAAAGGTGTCTAAATCTAGATGTAAAATATTATTTTGCATGCTACAAAATTAGCTACATATTTAAGTAGTTATTGCTTATATTTGTAGCATTATGAATTATATATCTAAAAACATAAAACATTTAAGAAATCTCAAAAAGCTATCTCAAGAGGGAATTGCCGAAGAGTTAAATGTTACCAGATCGCGAATTGGCTCTTACGAAGAGAACCGATCTGCACCTACATTAGAGTTTTTAATTTCGTTTTCAGATTACTTTAAAATACCTATAGATATTTTACTGCGCAACGACTTAACTAAAGCTAAAGATTTCTCTTTTATAGAGTTAAATAATCAACGTGTCCTATTTCCAATTACTGTTGATGATGATAATGAAAATTTAATTGAAGTCGTACCTGTTAAAGCTTCGGCTGGATATTTAGCAGGTTATGACGATCCTGAATATATTGAGCAACTTCAAAAAATAAAACTACCTTTTCTTCCTACAGGAAAACATCGTGCATTTCCTATAAAAGGAGACTCGATGTTACCAATGAAGGATGGCTCGTTTGTTATTGGTCGTTTTGTAGAAGATAGAAGCGAAATTAAAAGTGGCAGAACCTATGTTTTAGTTACTTTAAATGACGGTATGGTTTATAAACGTGTGTATAATAATATTGATTTAAACAACTCATTATTACTAATATCAGACAATAAAACCTATAATGACTATAGTGTACCAATTAATGAAGTATTAGAAATTTGGGAATTTACATGCAGTATTAATACACAAGAATACACACAAGAAGAGTTAAAAATTAGCAGTATTCTAGGTATGTTTAACGAGTTAGGTGTCGAATTAAAAGCTTTAGAGAAGTCTATAAAATGATATATACAATTATTGATGTTGAAACCAGTGGGTCTAAAAATAAGATTACTGAAATTTCAATTTTTAAATATGATGGTACACAGGTTATTGACGAGTTTACCTCTTTAGTTAATCCAGAGGTTTACATCCCAGATTTTATTACATCTTTAACAGGTATTGACAATGCTACTGTTGCAGATGCACCTACGTTTGCAGAAGTAGCAAATGCTATTTTAGCAATAACTGAAGGCACTACTTTTGTTGCACATAATGTTAACTTTGACTATAATGTTATTAGAAATGAATTTAAAGCTTTAGGTATTGAATTTAACAGAAAAAAACTATGCACAGTCCGCTTATCACGAAAGCTATTACCAGGTCATAAATCGTATAGCCTAGGAAAATTATGCAAGTCACTAAATATTAATATTGTAGACAGACACAGAGCAAGAGGTGACGCAGAGGCAACCGTAGTTTTATTTGAAATGCTACTTAATCAAGAAGAAACCGAAAAGGTGTTTGCTGAATTTTTAAAAAAATCGTCTAAAGAAGCCACATTACCTTCTCACTTACCGACCACTGTTTTTAATAATTTACCAAATTCAGCAGGTATTTACTATTTTAAAAATAAAAAAGGACAGATTATATATATTGGTAAAGCAAAAGACATTAAAAAACGTGTTTTAAGTCACTTTTACAGTAAAGCACAAAAGTCCTTAGACTTATGTCGCAACACTGCTGATATAGACTTTGAGTTATCAGGAAGCGAGATTATTGCTTTACTAATGGAAGACGCAGCAATCAAGCAGCACTATCCAGAATACAACGTCGTATCCAAACGCACTCCAAAAGCATATGCTATTTTTAGTTATGAAGACAGACAAGGCATCACGCATTTAGCATTTAACACACTAAAAGCTACACCAAATCCAATTGAAACGTTTTCTAATATTACAGACTGTAGACAATATTTAGAGCTACTCTGTACTAAGTTTTCGTTATGCCCTAAATTTTGTCATTTACAAGATGGTGTTGCACAATGTTCGCATTACAAAATAACAACCTGTAAAGGTGTTTGCGCAAACGAAGAAAGTGTAACTAACTACAATTTACGTGTAACCTCAGCAATTGATTACATTAATAACAACAAAGAAAACGTAGTATTAAAACAACAAGGAAGACATAGTCAAGAGGAAGCTTTTGTGCTAATTAAAAACAGTATATACTTGGGTTATGGCTTTATAGACAAGTCTGAACAAGTCAATAATCCAGAAGATCTAGAAACCTTTTTGATACCTCAAAAAGATAATCTAGATGTTTGGAAAATATTACGTACGGTTTTGAAGTAATAATAATTGAAACAAAAAATATCACCAAATACAGTGATTAAAAAAAGTTGAATTCCATTTATATTGCAGTCAATAATTAAGCTTTTATTTAATAAAAGCAAATAGTTAATATTAAACACTGACGTAAAGGATTACAACATATGGTTCCAATAGAAGAAGCTAATAAATACATTAAAAAACATCAAAAACCAGAAGTTGATCGTTTTGACTTTAGATTATTCTCTACACCTTATAGGATACTAGCTAAAATTTTAGGAGGTATTGAAAAAGACAAACGCATAAGATATAATGTCACAGATTTTATAGAGGCTTTTGACGATCCCATCACTGTTAATCCTTGGGCAAATCAGGAAGGCATGCGTTT
Source organism: Olleya sp. UBA1516 (assembly GCF_002323495.1). NCBI lineage: Bacteria > Pseudomonadati > Bacteroidota > Flavobacteriia > Flavobacteriales > Flavobacteriaceae > Olleya > Olleya sp. UBA1516. Next base: position 148,551 of record NZ_DCQO01000011.1, on the reverse strand, counting down.
AGGAATACAACTTTATGGAGTCGTACAAGCACCATATTTGTCTGCCATGTGGGATTTTATGAACACCCTTCCTTATCAAACAGATTACAAGCGTAAAGCTTTTAGATCTAAACCATCTAAAGATATTTTAATTAACAAACTAAATCATTTTACAAGGTTTTTACAGCATAGTCGTATGGGTTTTGGTGGACTATCGTTACAAGAACATTTTCAATATAGCGTGTATTATCCTAATGCAAACAGTATTTTTTTAGCTACTATTTTGCATAATGCAGGAACCATGTTTGACCCATTATTAGACGACATTATTCAAGCAGAGGATGAGATTGGTGGTGTTAGTGCAGATATTATAAAAGCGTTATTACTGTCTGAAAATGAAACCCATTGGGATATGGTTGCTAAACTATTACTTGCTGCTCAGCGTCAAGAAGGTTTGCGCCAAACCATTATAGAAGCCTTAGACCAATCTAGTCTTGGTGCGCTTAAATATATAATCAATAGTATTCTAAAAAATGATCTTACGCGCTTTAGCAGTGTTACCAGAGCTGTAAGCACTTGGTTTGGATTAAATTGGGAAACACCTAAAAAATCAGTGATTAATCGTGTGCTAGAGTTAGCACAATCTTTAATCCTAAATCTAAAATCAGTTGACACATTACTTAAAAGCAAAGATAACTTAGAAGTTTTAGTCGCATTATGGTCTATTGGTATTTTGGATGTAGATACTGCAAATCTTAAAGCTTTAGACATTGTTTTTGATTCTGAAGATAGAAACAAGAAAATTTTAGCCTTGTATTTTATCTGGACTACAGAAAAAACAAACGATGCATTAGTACCCTATTTTATACAACATTTGGGTAAAGATTACGCCTTAGACCATTGGATGGCTGTTAACTTACCCTCAACAACCTTAGATAATACTACTTTTGAAAAATTACTTAGCGTTGCAAAAAATGTTACAAAAAAAGCAACAACCTTTGAAAGCAAAATTTTCTCTTGGTGGTCTTTTACTCCTGGTCCAACATACTTTTTTCAGTTTTTAATTAATAGTGCCACAGAACAGCAATTAGAGCTAATGGCTACTGAATTTGAAGCGTTTCCTACTGAATATAGAGAATCTTATATACGCAAAGTATTTCCGAAACATTACAGTTATTCTTTTTACAATTATAAACAAAGCCAAGAAAATAAAGTACAATTAGATTATGATCAATATTCCTGGAAAAGAGCTTTAGCTAGAAAAGCTATTTACAACAGGAATGAGTTGGTCATGGCTACAGGCCTAAATATTTTTAGTAAAATGCACCTTTATGATGCCGATTTAGAGATTGCTGAAGATTTATTAAGACGAAAAAATAAAGGCTTACGTACAGCTTTAATACATTTAGTTATCAAACTACCTGTGGAACGTTTAAGACAAAGTACTAGCAATTTAATAACTTCAAAAAATGTAGATCAACGCATTGCAGGTTTAGAAATTTTGACGCTTTTACATGATGATAATAGACAACCTGATTTTATTAAAAAACATATTACCAACTACAATCAGCGTCCTAAAATTACTAAAAATGAACAAGTCTATTTAGATAAATTTTCTAAAAACACACAAGAGTATAATCTAAGTAATGGTTTTGGTGTTATAGATTATAATAACTTAACACCACTTTATCAACCACAAGTTCATTTTAAATCAAAAACAAATTTCTTTGATAAATTAGGTATTTCAACATCTAAATCTTCTGAATTTAAATTTAAAGAATTTATAGATTCTAATAAGATTATTACTCAGATTAACCATTTAATTAATTTAGTAACCTCCAACGGAAACTTTGAATATCAAATAGAAAGCTATCAAGGCGAAATTAGAACGCTATATATAGAAAAGGGACTATATGCCATAAAACGCTTAGATGACACAGCAACTCCAGAGGACCATTTACATAACATTCCGTTAGCTAATTTATGGATAGAATGGTATGAAAAAAGTCAACTTAATGATTTTGAATTGTATGCTGCAATACGTTATATCAATAACCGTAGTTATCCCTTCGGAAACTATAAAGCTTTAGAACCTTTTGTAAGACAATATTATCCAGATTTAAATGGATTAAATTTAGATGCTACTAAAAATTATTCGCAAAGATTAAATACATATAATACTATTTTAAAACGGTTATTTAGGGTTTACTCAGACACCAAAACCATTGGATCATTCAAGTTTTCAATTTTTGAGGATATGATTGCCAATTTTCCTGATAAATATAAACTTACATCATTTCAAGATAGTGACAAATATTATACAACTACTTACCATTGGACTACTGTTATACTGCCTTTAGTACCAAGTTTTAGTGTTAATTATCTAAATCAATTCTCTAATAAACAGCTATTAAAGTATTGGTGTCTTAATATGTATTTAATAGCTCAAAATATAGCTTATCCACATGACGCTACAGATATTAAAGTCATTACAGAAGCTAACACAAAACCACGTAATTTAGAATTTCCTGATATACAAATCACCTTAAATCTTTACAAAAAAGGCTTAATTAATGATGACGATTTATTGTTACAAGCCTTACACTCAAGAGAACTAATGACGGTTATTGATGGTGGCTTTAATTATAGGATGAATTACAAAAATGGCTTTGAACGCAACATGGTTGCTAAACACGTTTTTATGCCTTTAAAAACTAATTTATTAGAAACCGAATTAGAACGTGGCGATTTAACAACTCCTGCGACAACCTACATAAATTCCATCCATAAGGTTGAAGGTGTCGCTTATGTGTTTAGAATTTTAGAACGTCTAGGAAAAGACAATTTTGAGCGTGGTTACAGCTATTATGGTGATAGTAAAAAAACAATTTTTAGTAATCTATTAAAAAAGACAACCTTTAAAGACACAGAAAGCTATACGGATTTTGCAAGATTGGCTGACCAAGCAAAACTACCTAAAAAACGCTTGATAGAGCTTGCTTGCTACGCAACACAATGGGCTGAAGTCGTTGGCATATATCTAAACATTCAAAACTTAAACAATGCAGTTTGGTGGTTTCAAGCACACGCTTCGGATTATATGAATAGCGAAAAAGAAACCATTATCTCTCGCTATTCTAACATCCCTAAAAGCGATTTTGCATTAGGAGCTATAGATATAGATTGGTTTAATAAAGTTTATAAAACCCTAGGAAAAACCAACTGGAAACTGCTTCACGATGCAGCTAAATATATTTCTGATGGTAATGGACACCGACAAGTCAAACTATATTCTAGTGTCATGTTAGGCGAAGTAAAAATCACAGAAACACTTAAAAAAATTAAAGACAAACGTGATAAAGATTACGTGCGCGCATTAGGATTAATTCCGCTAAGCAAAACTATTCCTGAAAAAGATTTACTAAAACGTTATAACTTACTTCAAGATTTTTTAAAAGAAAGCAAACAATTTGGTGCACAACGTCAAGAAAGCGAAGCAGCAGCAGTAACCATAGCATTAGACAATCTATCCCGAAATGCTGGGTATCAAGATCGTGTCCGATTTAGTTGGGCAATGGAAGCTAAAGCCACAAAAGCTATTATGGAACAAGCGGTTGTCACTATTGATGATACAGTAATCCAGCTATTAATTACCAATATTGGTAAAGCCACAATTAAAGTATCTAAAGCAGATAAAGTCTTAAAAAACATTCCTGCAAAACTGCGTAAAGACAAACAAGTTATTGCTTTAAAAGACAATAAAACATACTTATCTAAACAATACAGTCGTACACGTTTATCGTTAGAAAATGCAATGGTTAATCAGGACCAATTTACAGCACTTGAGATTAGTAATATGATGCAACATCCTATAGTAAAAGCGATGTTAACTAAATTAGTACTAATTGTCCCAGAGAAAAAAATCACAGGGTTTTACAATAATGGTAGCCTGACAGACGCGACCGGAACGCAACATACTTTAGCAGAAGACGACGTATTACTTATTGCTCACGCCTGGCATTTATACCAAGCAGTACAATGGGACCTTTATCAAGAATACTTATTTGCAGCGCGTATCACACAACCATTTAAGCAAGTGTTTAGAGAACTGTATGTTATGACTGCAGATGAGCGTGAACATAGTAACCGATCAGAACGCTATCAAGGTCACCAGATACAACCTAAAAAAACCGTAGCACTTTTAAGAAGTCGTGGTTGGACTGTAAGCATGGAAGATGGTTTACAAAAAGTATATCACAAACATGGGTTTATTGCCACAATGTACGCTATGGCAGACTGGTACTCGCCTTCAGATGCCGAAGCACCAACTCTGGAAGACATCTGTTTTCAATCCATAGATAACTACAACCGTATTCCGTTAACAGAAATTCCGGAGGTCATCTTCAGCGAAGTCATGCGTGATATTGACCTAGTTGTAAGCGTCGCTCATGTTGGTGGTGTGGATCCAGAAGCCAGTCATAGTACCATGCAAATGCGTGCTGCTTTAGCTTTGGCTTCTGCAAAACTATTCAAACTAAAAAACATTACAGTAAAACAGCGTCATATCTTTATCAAAGGGACTTTGGGTGACTATAGCATCCATTTAGGAAGCGGACAAGTCAGCAAAAACGGACTGTCACTATCCATAATTCCAGTACATAGTCAACATAGAGGACGTTTATTTTTACCGTTTGTTGACGACGACCCAAAATCTGCCGAAATTGTTTCTAAAATGAAATTACTGTCCGAGGATAATACCATCCAAGATCCAACTATTTTAGCACAAATAAATAGCTAACTTTAAATTATTAGGGCGTTACCTCGCTTAGGCGAGGTCAGGCTTTCTGTTGCAAGTCCTCGTGCTATCGCACTGTGGGCTTTCCACGACAATCCTTAACGCAAAAAAATCAGCATAAAATGATATTCACGTTACAATTAAAAAGATTAGGCAAAAAAAAAGTAAAGGAAGTCCCTTTTACTTTAAATCAAACGCCAAAAAACTTAGAAGCATTACTAATTGCATGTGTTAAAAACCAAGTCGATACCTTTAACACAAAACGTACTGCAGTAAATGTCATTGGTTTTTTAACACCTACTCAAATTGAAGAACAAGCACATAGCGGTAAAATAGATTTTGGAGACATAAGCAACACTAATTTAGCCAACCAACAACAAGCTATAAATAATGTACTACTGGCATTTAAAGACGGGTTATTTGTTGTTTTTGTAGATGACAATGAAATAACTGACTTACAAACACCTTTACAATTATCCTCTGACAGCGTCATAGCTTTTATAAGATTAACATTTTTAGTTGGTACTTATTGGTAGCATTTGTTTTTGATGTAGATGTTACGTTTTCAAAACTAAAATCAAGACTGTTTTTTTTTAGCTTTCATAATACATAAACACCTAATTTTGCAAAAAAACAATTAGTACTATACTTTAGCATTTATTCAGGCCAATGATTAAAATTATAAAAGCAACTCCCGAAGACTCAAAGCTTATTGCAACTTTAGGCCAACAGACCTTTAGAGAGTCTCATGGACACAGTGCGCCAAAGGAAGATATTGACCGATTTATTTTAAACACCTATAATACAGACGCTATTTTTAAAGAGTTTGAAAACAAAAAAGCAGTATACCATTTACTATATTATGATAACCAATTGGCTGGATTTTCTAAAATACAATTAGAAATGCCTAACGCTAATTTAAGTGATAAAAACATTACTAAATTAGACCGAATTTATCTTTTAGATGCTTTTCAAGGTAAACAGTTAGGTGTAACATTATTGGATTTTAATATCGCACTATCAAAGCAACATAACCAAAACGGATTGTGGCTTGTGGTTTGGGTAGAAAATAAAAAGGCCATTCAGTTTTACAACAAAAAGGGATTTAAAATAGTTGGAGCTTATGATTTTAATATTTCAAAAACACATAGCAACCCTAATCACGTTATGTTTTTAGAGTATTAAGACCCTATTTTTAAACTATATTTAAAAGGTGTTTACAAGCGTATTCACCTTTTTTTATGCTCAAAAAGTAAACCATTAAATCTATAAATGGCTGAATCCCGTGATATAAAAAACACTGTTGGATTATAAATTTGTAGTAAATAATTAAACAAATAGTATTATGAGCAAAGCCATTCATGGAAAAGAAAATCCTCAAGAAGCAGTTAAAAAAATCATTGCGCAAACAAAGCAAAGTGATCAAAAAATCTATCCTATTTTAAAACCTGGATCTTGGGTTGGTCTTAAAGCTGGTGCTTTAAATTCTAATTTAATAAACTCTGAAAACGGACCAAAAGTTGTTATTGGTTACGGTATAGATACGCCTGATAATTTTGTGTTTTTAACAAAAAAACATTTAGAGACAATGGATGGCCAACAAATTACACAACAAGCGTTTCAAAACTTAGAAAATTACAACACTGTGTTTGAATATTCTGAAACATTTGACAACAAAGTGGTTACCTCTAGTGGTAATGATTTTTCTAGCGAAAGAATCTTATCCGTTTCACATATGTTAAAAGCACATGAGTTGTTAGAAGCAGATGAGTTGTTGGTGTCATTGGCTAGGCGTACGTGTATGATGGCTATTTCTAGAAATGCAGATCAACAGCTGCTAAATAAATTTGTATACCTACATGAATACACCTGGAATGATGATAGCTTTGGAAATGCAGCTATCTCTGACATATTATTTATTGTGAAAGAAGGACGCATTACTGGACATATCCCATTATCTGAATAAAATAATTAACACCAAGTATTTACTGTTATTTAAACCTGATTAACAGTAAATACTTTTTTACAACTTAAAATTAAAAGATTTGAAATATTTAGACTTTAGCATAAATGGAAGAGTGCAAAATTTAATGGTTGATGTATTTGATGCCATAAGTAAATCCAACGCACCTCAACTTAAAATCAACGAGATTTTAGAAACCAGAAGTATCTTTGAGTTAGTTTTTGAAATTGTTAATTCTACAGGATTTTACAGTCAAGATGAAAATTTTAACTTGATTAAAGCCTTAAATATTGATACAGATAATAATGATTTTGAAGATGCTTTATATGCAACTTGGATTACAATGGGTAATAATTTAAATACATCAAAAACACAAGAAGAATTTAATGCTAAGTTTGCTTTATTTGTGCCTATTATCCTAAAAAAAATGGAAGCTATTAACCGTATTGCTGTTTAAATTATTCCTTATAAAATTTTAAAAATGAAGTAATAAATTAATTTACTTTTTAAACTAAAACTTAAAAAAAAGACCAATTACAAATCTGTAATTGGTCTTTTTTTTTAAAGCTTAAACTTGTTTTTTACTTAGGACTTAATTTATTAAGAATACGCCTTAATTAATTTATTTAAAGTCCATTTAGTTTTAAACAGACTACCATCATCATGACGAAAAATGTACAAAGTTTTACTATCATGTCTATCTATAAACAACAAATCTCCTTCTGTGTTACTACCAATAGTAATACTGCTTGACAACATTAACATAGACCAGTGTTTTCCTTTTTGATCATACATAGTTGGTCCCAAAATGGTTTTTAAAGTCTTTACATAAGCTTTTAAAGCACGTGCTTCGCTAACTTCTAGACCATCTATATTAGTTATTGCAATCATTTTTTCAAAACTATACAGCGTAAATGCTTCGTCTTGAATAGTGACTACTCTTGGTTGTACTGCAATAAATGCATTGTAGTTTTTATTAAATAAGTCGCTTGCTTTTTCTCTGGTTTCTATAATTAAATCTGTTTCCATTTGGTTTATTTTAAATCTTTGTTTTTTCTAATTCATTATTGGATATCACTATAATACTAATCACTAATCAAATCATATACATTGTCATTGTTAACCATTGATATTGGATATAAATCTTTATTTGAATACGTCATTTTTACATAATCAATGGTAGATTTTCTGATACCATAAATAAAATTGGTAGTTACTTTTCCAGCACCAATATGCATTGCATTTCCGTAGTTATTGTAGTCCGAACCAATTAACATGTAATTCTCATAATCCGTTTGATATTTAAATTTTAATTGGTAATCATGTCTCATGGATTGATGCTTTAAAGTAATTACGTTATTATTTAAAACGGTCAATTGTTTTTCTACAGAAGTATAAATAAAAGCATAAGTCAAATTACCTGTTTGGCTTTTAAGTTTGAAGGTTCCGTCTTTTTGTCCTTCAAAAATAGCAAGGGTTACACGTGTTGCATCAGCATAAGCATTGTGCTGAGTACCATTGGATAATAATACAGCGTAGTCATAAATATCATCTGTATTTAAATAGGCTTTAACTTTATTTAGCTTACCTCCTGTCCTAATAATCGTATAGCCTTCCGGAATAAAATGTTTTAAATGTTTAGGTTTTAAATCTTGCTTATCTTGGAATGCTAAAGTTATTTTTGAGGTTGTAGAATCTATAATATGGTCAGTACATGACGTCAAAAAAATTATAGTAATTAGTGTCATTAATTTGTGCATTGCTATAGATTTAAGGATAACTAAAATGATATAATAGGGTTAGAATTGATTAATACGATTTTCTACGGATTTTATAACCAAATCGATTGTATTCAATTTTTCAGTGTATTCTGCTTTAATAGTTAGTTGTGAAGCCTCAATAGCTTTGCTAGAATCATACTCCAGCTGCTCTATTTTCTCTTTTGTACTTAGTTGATTGTTTTGGGTTATTGGTTTAAATAAGGTAACAGTACCTTCATTAGACTTCTCCAAATCTTTTATTTTAATAGTTTTAATAGTACCCAATTGCGATAATGATAATGAATCTGATGCTACACGAGAATCATTCAGCGAAAGCGTAAATTTTACAGTAGATAAACTACGATACGCTACACCTTCCAATGGTTTTTGTGTCGCTACTTCTGTTACATTTTCCGTTGTTGGCATTGGTAGTTGTAAAGTTACAACATCGTTTAACGTCACGTGTTCTCCAAAAAGGTGATCTGGCGCAATAGTGTGATATATTTTATTGTCTTTAGTGGCAGACCAATGACCTTGTTTAACGTAGCGTTTTGAAGGATCAATAATGACCGTATATTTTAGCTTAGTTTTTTTTATGTAACGCTTTTCTTTATCGTCTTTTCTAGTCGATTGCTTTTTATATAAATGCAACAATTTTAGTGCGAACTCAGCTTCATCTTTTGTTGTAATTTTTGACATGTTATTCTTTATATTTAAAACTGAATTATACGCACCAACTTCAATATTAGAATCCGTTAAAAAGGATAATACATTATTACTTTTTACACTATTTGCAGAAACATAAATACTGTCTTTGGCTATACTATTTTGTGGCGTCTCACTTGTATTTACAAATAAAGTATTTGACACTTTTTGACCTATTATAAAATAGGTTTTGGACGTATCTGCTACCAACAATTGTGTAATCTTAATAGGATCTTCAATAGTTACTTTTGCGTTGTTATTTATAAATTGTGTGTTTCTTTCATGTTTATCCAACTTTGGCTCGTTTAGGGTATAAACAATCTCTATTTTTAAAAGGTCTTTAGATAAATGATAGGCTACCTCATCTCCTGTTAGCATAGAATAATCATTATGCATAACCGTATAACTTTTTTTACTGCAAGACGTACTTAAGACTAATAATAGTGCGAAAAAAAATAATTTATTTCTCATAAAAATAGCGTGTTTTAAACTGTTTATTGAAATAGATAATTGGTAATAATTGATGTGTTTATTAATACACGACAAAATTAGATTGTAGGATACTGAGCTGAATCACTGAAATTAATGATATCTAGAAATACTCAATTTTGGACGCTAAAATTTTTAGTGCGTTTTAAAACAAAAAAGCACGCTTTAATTAGTGTGTTATTTTATGATTGTTTTAAAAGTAATAAGGTGTTTACAATCCTTAACAAGTCCTTTTATCAGATTAAAATTTTTGCACTAATTATGTTTAAAAAATAAAAAATCACCCTTTTCAGTGATAAAAAAAACTAATGATAACCTCAACTTTGTTAAAACTAATTTTTCAACTAGTTGATAGCATTAAAACAGCAAAATTGCAAATAAAGCACTACATATAATGTCAGTAATTTTTAAAACAAAAATAGAAGCTACACTAACTAATAGCACTTTAAATCCAAATGAAACAAAAGCATTAGTGACTACTTTAGAGTTACTTAACTATCAAGATACGGAAACCTACATACAAGCAAAAAACAGCATATCCAACCAATCAACAACCTCTGTTTTTACAAACGTATTGGCTCAAAAACTATATTATCATCCTGAGGTTTATGCAGACCAAAATCAGGGATTAGAGTTTGTAGCCTCATGGTTTCCTTTGATAGATTATGGCTTTTATCCTGAAAAAAAAAGTAGTGATTTATTAGTTAATTTTTTAAAATTCAGCTTAAGCTTATTAACATCTAAAACGGTTAAGGAATCGCTTCAAACGCGTGTTTTTAATGTTATAAAATTACTTGTACAAAGTCCGTCGGACGCTTCAATTCCACTCTCAAAATTTTTATTAAATACAGCTTTTGATACCAGAGATTATTTAAGCTCAGACTTTATAATTCAGCAGTGTTTAAAACATGAGATATTAAATGGGCAATATTTTGTTAATCAAACCAATCAAGACTATACCTCACACACTTTTAAAATAAATCAGACGTTTGTTAATCATTTTTATTTAGGCGATTGGACACAATTAATAAGCAATATTCATCACCTCTTACCTATTGGTAAACCTTACTTACCTAATGCTTATAATATAATAGCACATTGGTTTACTGATGATTTAGCACAATTTTATGCTACTAATTTAGATTATGCAATACAAGCACTTCAAGCTATTAAAGAGCGTTATGCATTTATTGAAGATAAAAGTGACGCTTTATTAAATATAAAAACAAATGAGGGACTATATCCTCTACTCCATACATTAGCCAATAAAACATGGGATTCTGGTGATGTGATACTATTTAAACTTAACACTAAAAATTTAACGCAAACGCAATTGGACGCCTGCTATTTAAGATTGTTAGATTGGTTAACAGTAAATGAAAGCAGTAATTTTTACACCGAAACGTTTAAAGATTATGCTAAACCTTTTTTATTTGATAGTACTACTAAAGCACTACCAGTAGCATTCATTCCGTTTTGGTTTGAAAAGTGTCATCCTAAAACAGGAATTGAGACTCAAAAAACAGTTTACAATGACTTATTTCTTCATACATTAACTAAAAATCCAAAGTCCAAACTTCCTATTTTGCGATTAGATAATAGTGATTTTCAAATTACAGGAACGTATTTAATTACAACAGTATTTAAAATTGAAGATAATTTAAAAGAATGGCTGGCTCCTTTTGAAACAGCAGGTATAAATGATCCTTTAAACCAGTTTTTAATACTTATGTTTTATGATGCTCGCGAAGCGTTACTTACACTATATAATGAAGCTGATTGTGAGGTGTTACAATCTTTTGCTTTAGCATTAGCACACTCTGCAACAGAAGCTTCAGACACCATAAAAACAAAAAACCTACCCTTATTAGTTAGCATTTTAAGCTCATTATGCAAAACCTCTGGAAACTATACACGCGTAAACCAAATTTGGGCACTTAAAAACATTGATCATGTTATAAAAGATCAATGCAATTTGTTTGCGCAATCACATTACATAAATATAAAAGCACCTTTAAAACTTAATATCATTCAGTCTTGGTATAACTTTTTAGGCGATTATTATTACAGTGTAACAACGGAAGCTGTTTGGGTAAGTCACATGCTAAAAACACAAGGATTACGCACTGGTATTTATTTTAATAGTCTTAAAGACGATGTCACTTTCTTTTTAAATAAAAGCATCAATCGTATGCTTCATTTTCATAAAAAAAGTAAACAGAAACAAGATAGTAATAGCGTTTTTACTACTATTACTACAGAGATTGAAACTTATCTAGCCGATTTTCTTCAAGAATTAAATCCAGACAAATTAAACCAACAAACGACCAAGTATATTTATAATTATAGTATTGATAAAAGTTATGGTTTTATAGATAATACTGCTTTAAACAAAACCATTACAAGTATTTACAACTTTCATTTTAAAGAAGAAGCAACAACAAACATCAATATCCTTAGAGAACAAGGTCTGCTAACAAAAATAGACGCAAAGGACATTCCGATAGACAATACTTTAATAACTAAAGCATTACATAATTTAGAACATTATAAAACCGAAGCTACTAATAACACTAAACTACTAGAGGTTTTAAGCACAAAAATAGTAGCTTTTAAATCTTGGCTAGCACAAGATACAACAGGATTACAAGCGCGATTTATACAAGCGCTTTACATGACTTTGTTGGACACCGATTTAGCACCAGAAACACCATTAGAACCTTACGGAAACCTTTGTAGACAATTGTTTATACAATTAGCAAAAGATTCTAACATGGCTATGACTTATGCTTTAGGATTAAAAGCTATGGCTAACTCCGGAGCTTATTCTGATCCATTAAAAACAACTTTATTACAAGTTGTAAACGACTTAAATGCTTAGACAATGACAGCAGACATAACACCACAAATACAACAACAATTAAATTTATCCGCTTTACTACTTAAAAAAGGCCATAATAACGCAAACCTTAACAGCTGGTCTGGTTTTGATAGTGAAGACCAAATGCAAATCAAACAAGCTAAAAGACTACTAAAGCTACATGGTATTGCATCTGGTTTGCATTTACGCAACAGCTTGCAACGTTACCAAAGCGGTCAAATGGTATCCAACACTTTTACTAAACTAGCAACAGAGCTTAGAATGGATACTTCCACGACGTTTGATGGTAAATATAATGCGTTAGAAAATCCAAAACTTAAACACAAATATAAAATGGTATGGACATATCGTTTTAGCTTAAAGGACCAACAATTTATTGGTTATGAACTAGCCTACTACATTTACCTAATGCGCTTAGCTACAGTTGTAGGTTATATAAACACTGACGAGTTAATTTTACGTATGGAAGATGCTAACGACACCATAAAAAAAACATTTTCTAGTTGGGGAGAATTTCATCGTAATGTGTGTTTGGGTGACGAATTTGTTTTAGGAGCAACTGAGCAGGACAACAGCAAATTTCCTGGAACAAAAACCCTTTGGGAACACTACCAACGCCTTAACGTACAACATGCCAATTGGTTTAAAACATGGAACTAATGACTAAAACAAGACAAGATCTAATACAACATATTGAGCGTGCAGAACAACTTTACGCAGCTAATCTTTACTCGCATTTATCATCGCATATTACTACAGTCCAAGAACATTTTGAACAGTTAAACGAAACAGATTACGCTAGATTTTATCGTATCGTTATGTTATACATTTGTGCTTTTGAAGACCTAAATATGCCTGTAATGGAGTCTTATTTGGAAGCTTTAGAAAGTCTAAACGAAGTCCAAGCTTCGGATTACGAATTACTTTGTAGTCATTACCAACACTGTCAGGAATCTGTATACAAAAAAGCAGTCGTCGCTTTTCCATATAATGATACATTACATCTTCATTATGCCTTAAAACTTAAACATGAAAAACGTTTTACTGATGCTATTTTAATTTTAAAATATATTTTAGAATGTTATCCCGCTTTAACCGAAGTTAGATTTTTATTACATGAAGTACAGTCGGAATACTTACAAATATTATGCGACACTGACGAAGCTGCAGATTATAAAGCTATTTTAGGTTTAGCATCTGCCACACATAATTTAGACATTTTAAAAGGCTTACAATTAGATGATCAATTAGATCAAGAAAGTCAAAGTTTAGTGCACATACAATTAGCCCTTTGGAATAATAAATCTGCAGAAATTGCCAAACTTTGGAAAAACGAATGGAAGTTATTAGACCTTACACCAAGCACTCGTTATTTATTAGCTGATTATGCTAAAACATTTATGCGTTATGACTTAGTTGCTCAAATGTTAAGAGCACCTAAAACACCTGATTTTCCAGAGGAAAACTTCAAAAATTTTGAGCAGTACAAAGCTTATATGCAAGGTTTAGCAGATTCTGGTTGGCAATTAGCACAACATCATTATTTACTAGTGGGTAATTCGGCTTATTACCACACAGGTAACGAAAAAATATTTAACATTTGTGTCACGCAAGGTTTAGCGCAAAACCCTAATAATCCTTTATTATTAGTACTTAAAGCCCACTATTTTTATGCCAAGGAAGACTACAATCAAACAGGTGCTGCTTATCACGAAGCCTTTAAAAATGGATTACGCTTAAGCGAATATCTTTTTTATCTTTTAGAAGTCAATAACCGCATAAAAAACTGGCAAGGTATTTTAAATATTGTAGAGCAATTTCATAAAGGACAAACGCCTACACTTAAAACCTTGTTTTTTCAAGCACAAGCCTTAGTTAATTTACAGCAACATGATGCAGCATTAAAGGTTATAAATGAAGCGCTTCAAGATTTTCCGCATCCTATGCATTCTTATGCTCCTTGGTTGTATAGTATGCGTATGGACTATCATAAAAAAAATCAAAATTACACAGCCTTTTTAGAAGACTTAAATGAAGAGATTTACTTTTACAAAATAGGTGACAATGATTATTGTCAAACCATAAATAGTGGTGTTGAAGCCCTTCTAGAAAAAGGTGATTATCAAGAATGTTATAAGTACGCCATCTACAACCACGAACAAGATAAATTATACCCACATTTATATCCTGTATTGCATTGGCTATGTTTTTATGATTTTTTAATTACAAAACCAGACTATTTAGAGGATGTTACAACAGCAGATTTAGTTGAAACACCAACCTCATTTATTGATTACCGTAACAATGGATTTTTACATTGGATTTTAGGTGATAATAAATCAGGAGCCAATGCTTTATATGAAGCTTCTAAATTAGCATCAAACACAACGTATTATCTAAAGTTAGCCTTAGAATGTGCTAATGAAGGCTATGATGATTCACAAAGTCTTCAACTATCTAAAACTATTAAAAATCAATTTCCTGAGATTCGGGATTGGCATTTAGATTTAAATTACGCTGAGTTATTAAAAAAAGAAAAACATTATACAGCTGCATACAATGCCTATTGGGACCTAATACAAAGCTATTTAGAAGCCTCCTTTTTTGGTTTTCCTAAAGATGAATACAACCTTTTAGCACGTGCTTTAAAAGAATGTGCTTTAGGTATGGAAAATAAAAGTGAGTACCATAAGTATAATGCTATGCTTTTAAGCAAAGACCAACCCAACAAAAACCTTTTAAAAGAACAGCAAACCTATGCAGATCAGCACTATAAAGACGACTTGTTTTTAAGACATAATTTACTAGAAAGTAATAGCCTATTGGATATTGAAATGACAGAAGCAGAAAAAGATGAATTATTACAAATCAAATCATTAATAACAGCCTCTTATTTTGTCTAAACATCTTAAATTTACGTTTTTTATTACATGGCATTAAAAGCAAAACATACCTTAATAGCACTATTCCTTTTTTTAGGAATTAATACTTGGGTTATTGCTCAAACATCTGCTAATACACCATTAATTGACTCGTTATCCCAAACCTACGCACAAAACTTATATACCAATCCAATAGTTGCTAAAAAGGCAGCACAGGACTGGTTAAAGGAAAGTAAACGACTAAAAATAGATTTACAAACCATTAGAGCGCATTATGCTTTAGGTAATTTAGGTAATATTTCAGGAGATTATAAAAGTACTATTAAAGAAACAAAAGCAGCAATTACACTTTTAAAAGCGTTAAACATTACTAATGGTCTGGCTGCTTGCTATAACATTTTAGCCTTGGGCTATAAAAACCTTGGTGATTATCCCAATGCAATGGATAGTTTTATACAATGTTTAAGTTATGCTAAGGCAAATGATGATAAAGTACAAGAGGCCAATGCCTATCAAAATATAGCCACACTTTATGTGCTTCAAAAAGAATATAAAAAAGCAACCGAAAACTTAGATCGTGCAGCAAACTTATATCGTGCTTTAAAAGACGATGATGGTGTATTGGTAACCTTGTTTAACTTTGCTAATATTTTAAAAGAGCAAAACAAGTTTGACCAAGCCAGAAAGCACTATCAAACGGTACTTGGATATCGAGAAAAAGAAGGCAATAAAGCTGTTATTGCGTATATAAATATCAACCTTTCGCAAATGCTTGTGGAAGAAGGTAAATGTGAAGAAGCTGTTGTGGCTTTAAAAAAAACATTAACACAATTAAAAGCACTTAATTTTACGTCAGATATTGTAATTGTGCTAAACGACTTAGGTTTATGCGAAAGTAAATTAGGACATACAAAAGCAGCAATAAATTATTTTCAGGAAGCCTTAACTTTAGGAGAAGAACAATCTTTACTTAGCTACAAATCTGATATTTACAAAAACTTAGCACAATTATATCAAGACGAAGGTGATTATAAAAATGCATTAACTTTTTATCGAAAAGGAATCACTACAGTAGCAGAACAAAACGCTCTTGACAAAGAAAAATATGTTGTTAAAATACAAGAACGTTATGAGACACAACTAAAAGAAACACGAATTAAGTTATTAGAAAAAGAACAAAAATTAAGTGATGCCGAGTTACAAAAAGCCGAACTTACCTTAAAACGTCAACGTTTTGTTAGAAACGCATTTATTGCTGGTTTTGTGTTAGTTTTAATAACACTAATAGTTTTAAGGTTGTTGTATATACAGCGATTACGAGTACAGAAACAATTAAATCTTCAACAAGAGGAAAATGCAAAGCAGAAAATTAATCAAATGATTCAGGATCATAAATTATCTGTAATAGAGCGTTATCAGGAAGGTCAAGATGAAGAACGTGCTAGATTAGCAAGAGATATACACGATGGTATTGGAAGTGATTTAGCTGGTATAAAAATAGCTTTTGAACATTATGTTGAAAAACACAATACAGAACCACAAGCCAAACGTATTGGCACTGCTATAGAAAATGCTTGTATTGACATACGCAGTCTCTCTCATCAATTACATCCTTTATCGTTTTCTAAAATAGGGTTTACTAGTTTTTTAAACGATTTTGTCTCACAAATTACTAATAACACAACATTAGCTATTCAAACTTTTTTCTTTCCAGAAGAAGACATTGATAAACTACCTGAAGACCTTTTGGCAGATGCCTATCGCATTGTACAAGAGTTAGTAAATAACATTATTAAACACGCACAAGCAACACAAGCAGAAGTGCAATTGACTAAACATGAAGACTACCTAAACATTGTAATAAATGATAATGGCAAAGGGTTTAAAACCAATAAAAAACAAGGTATTGGGCTTCGTAATATAAAAGAACGTTTACAAAAAGTTAAGGGTTCAATCACTATTGATAGTAGTTCTGGAAACGGAACTTCAATTACCATAGACATTCCTATAAATTAAGACATTTTGAAAAAAACAAATATCATTATAGCAGACGACCATTTAATGTTTTTAGAAGGCATTAATACCATATTAAGTGACATGGAAGAGATTGGAGAAGTACATCTAGCTACCGAAGGAAAACAAGTGGTTAGATTACTTAAGCAGTTTGAAATTGGCTTAATTATTAGCGATATAAATATGCCTAAAATGGATGGTATTGAGTTGCTAACCGAAATAAAGAAAAAGCATAGTCACGTTAAAATTATCATGCTAAGTATGTTAGACAATCATAGAACAGTCCATAAAGTTATTCAAAAAGGAGCTGATGGATTTGTTCCAAAATTTACTAGTAAAGACGAATTACAAAAAGCGGTTAGAACTGTTTTAGGTGACGAACAATATTTTTCTGAAATTATCAAACAGCGTTATATGGAAAGTGTTTTTGAACGAAAAAAATATAAAAACATTGAATTATCACCTCGTGAAAAAGAAGTCTTAGCGCTTTTAGCTGAAGAATTAACGTCTAAAGAAATTTCGGAAAAACTTTTTATTTCTGTTAATACCGTAGAAACACATCGAAAAAACATCTTATTAAAAACGGGTTCTAAAACAACAACTGGTGCTGTAAAATATGCAATAGAATCTGGTTTATTTGATTAATTAATAATTAACAGCAATGTTACTTTACCAAGTTAAAACCCCTTCTGCTTGAAGCGTTTTTTTTATCAAAACAAGTTCTTCATCATAAGAGATTTTATCATTTTTTGATGTAATTAATTCGCCTTTATATATATGACCTGTTTCTAAATCAAAATAGGTTGCATAAACCCCTTTTAGCGGGTTTTGGTATTTTACTGTGCCTTCATTATTAACAGTTTTATCGCTAAGGTATTGGACACTAGCTGCTCTTGACAACGCATTTTTATCTAAATACACCTTTTTAGAATCATAAATCTCAAAGTTTGGTTGTGACTGCTCTAAATATTTAATAAGATCACGTTTAATTCTGGATTCTATAATATTAAAATTTGTTGCTTTATCCGATAACATAAAACAGGACATACTCCATTTGTTATCGTAAACCTCTAAAGGGACTTCAATAAACCCTTCTGGATGATTAGGTGTTTTTATAATTAAAGCAATATCAGAATAGATATCTAAATCTTCATAAAAATAATTTAAACGTGTAATAAACTTATTTAGCACCAATTGTAAGGCTTCAGATTCTAAATTAACGTCAGTGGTTAAATCAATACTATTGTTATTAAATACAA
The DNA here is from genome assembly GCF_002323495.1 of Olleya sp. UBA1516. Classification (NCBI taxonomy): domain Bacteria; kingdom Pseudomonadati; phylum Bacteroidota; class Flavobacteriia; order Flavobacteriales; family Flavobacteriaceae; genus Olleya; species Olleya sp. UBA1516. The sequence continues at coordinate 129,825 of NZ_DCQO01000011.1, read as the reverse complement.
TTAAAGAAAATTCAGTTTTAAAAATTCGTTTAATAGCTTGCCTTGTGTCGTAACGTTTAATTGCTTCTAAATAATAATCATTTATCGTTTTTTCATCCAAACCATTCATCGTTATTCCTCCATCCTCTAGTATTGTTTTTAAGTTTATATGACAATAAAATTCAATTTCAGGTTTATCTGCATTAAAAATATGGACACTAAACATATTTGGATTCATGTTTCCGCTGTTAAAAAAACGGTTTAAATCTTTAAAGTTAAGCTCACCTTTATATTCTCTGGTTAAATACTGCACTAAATTATTTGATGCTTGCCTTTTAGAAATACCTCCAACTAACCTGGTAAATCCTTTGGCTAATATTACTAGTACAAATAGGCATATACCTAGTATAATTACAATCCTCATCTTTTAATTTTTTAGAGTATAAAATTAGAGCTAATTAAAAGCTACCACCTCACGGAATTCCGTGAGTTTTAATATTCACTTAAATGAGGTGTAAAATTTATAAGCTCTTAAAATACCTTTGAATCATAAATAACACCTAAAACATTTACCATGGGATTAAAAGAAAAAAAAGCAGCAAAATCAATTGAAGACCAATATTTATCAGATTATCAAAAAGAGATTAACGACATTGTTGGTAAAGCCTTACCAATTAATATTAATTGGGATACTTTTGAAATGGATTATATAAAGTTTGTACCAAGCGTTTGTTTACAAAGACTTACAGATGGATTAAAAGAAGTTTGTAGTGATGATATGGGAAAAGAAGCAATACAAGAAAGCATTAACTCCATTGAAGTCTATTGTATACCTAACGAAGGTGCTGAAGACAAAAAATCTTTAACATTAGAAGCAGGCGTATTTGCATTAACCGCTTGTTGGGGAGGACACCATAGTGGATTTTTTACGGACTTAGTAATACGCGAGTTTTTAGAAAACAACTTATAAGCTAAATTATATTTTTGAAAAACTATAAAAAAAAGGAAAGCATAAAGCGCTTTCCTTTTTTTATACAGTCCATCTTAATTTAAAATTTAGATATAAAAAAAGCCTTTAAGGATGTAATATTAAAGGCTTTTTATCTGATTATTTTATTAGCTATTAATTAAGTGCCAAATCATTAAAGACAACACCTTTTAAATTAGCATTAAAATAAGTTTCGTTAATACTTGTATTATACTCACTAAAAGATTGACTACAACCTGTAGCAGTAGCTTTATCAAACTTTAATGACACTGCAGGTTGGTTGTTATCCTCAATAAAAATGGTTATACTACCAGACCAAGTTCCTGGTTGATTAGTAATCCAAGCTATAAACAAAGGATCTAAACCGTTTTTAATTCCGCCAGATAAATTAACCTCTACAGGTCTACTATCCTCCTCTTGATAATAATTTGTCGAAAAATTATAGTCACATTGGGTAAGCTCAAACTGTTTTGTAGTCGTGTTATCTTTTCTAATTATTAATTCTATTTTAATATTACTAGCGTTTTCCATAGTTAATGCATCTATTAAATTATTGTTATACACTTATGCTACAAAATTGAGGTATTTAGCAACAAATAAACTAACGGTATTCCGTGAAATTATAAATTAGTCATGCTAAAACTTGTTAATTAAACAAAAAAACAAGGTAATTGGACTACTAATTTTAGCATTAAATTCAATTGAAAAAAAGACAATAAAAAGTAAAGAAACCTCTTACTTTTTACCTATAAATTAGAATAATTTTATGATTTTACAGCAGCTAATTATAATATTTAGTTAACAAAAAGTGCATTTTATCGAAGATTTTTGCAAAAAATTACACTTTATCGATAAAAAAAGCATTTTGTAAATTACACATTTTCAACTAATTAGATTAAAAAGATGTATTTTGTCGTGTTTTTATGCATTTAAAAGAAGATTTTCGTAATATTTTTCCTAGTTTAGCGGTCTAATTATAAAATCCTTTATACCTCAAACCAACAACAATGAATAAAATTACATTACTTATTCTTATTACACTTACTTGTACGTTTTCTTTTTCACAAGAAAAACATTCTAGAATTAAAATCACAAATCCAGACGCTGCTACAAAACGTATTATTGCAACTGGAGGTATTGATTTAAATTGTGGAGCATCTCATGATCATGATAATTTAACTTTAGAGTTAGCAGATACTGAACTTGAAATATTATCTGAAAACAATATACAGTTTGAAGTCGTGATAGATGACTTAACAAAATTTTATGCGGATAGAATTAAAAATGACATTAATACTACAACCAGTAAACAAACTTATAACAACGATGCATCACAAGGTCAACTAAGAGCTTCTGTATCTAATATTATTAAAGACAATATTATACAATATACAGGGTGTGACGAATTTAATTGGGTAGAACCAACTAATTTTCATTTTGGATCAATGGGAAATTGCTTAACAATAAGCGAAGTATTAACCGAACTGGATAATATGAATTCCTATGATGCTACAAATAACTTAAATATAGTATCTGCTAGACAAGATGCATCATCTAATAATAAAAAAACTTGGGGTAATCCACAAAATACAATTACCAACAACGGATTAACTTATTCTGGACAAGGTACATCTAGATGGAACCCACAAACCATTAACTATATACGTATTACAGGTAACGAAAGCGCTACTGCTGAAGGTACAAAACCACAAATATTATTTACTTCTATGATACACTCTAGAGAAGTAAGTGCTTTAATGAATAACATATATTTTATGTGGTATTTAATTGAAAACTATAATACAAACGACGCGATTAAAGAGTTAGTTGATAATAACGAGTTATATTTTGTACCAGTAGTTAATCCTGACGGTTTACGTTGGAATCAACATTTAAGTCCAGGAGGAGGTGGAATGCAGCGTAAAAACTTAAGACCAAATACTGGAAGCACATCTAATTCGACTGCATTAAGAGGTGTAGATTTAAACCGAAACTTTGACTACTATTGGGACTATAACGATGTTGGATCTTCTGGATCTCCTACAAGTAATTTATATAGAGGTCCATCTGCTGCTTCTGAACCAGAGACACAAATTATGGTAGATTTTATTACTAACCGTAATTTTAAAACAGGTGTTTGGAATCACTCTTATGCTAATTCTGTTCCGCATCCATATGGTGGTGTACCAACTTTAAGTTCTGGTAGAGAAAATGAATTTTATAAATGGCATGAAGAAATGACTAGGTATAATAGATACCTTTATGGAGCAACTATTTTTTACGAATCTAATGGTTTACCAGATGATTGGATGATGGGTGGAGCTAACGATAATAATGGAAAAAATGGTTCTGGTCAAGCTATTTTAGCAACAACGCCTGAACATGGTGCAAACAGTTCTGGATTTTGGCCTAATAATGCAAACGTAAGATTAAATGCTGTAAACTCCATGCGTATTTCCTTAGCGACTGCTTATTATGGAGGTAAATATGCTAAGCTACACGATTTAACACAAAGTACAATTAACAATGCTATTGGTGATGATATTGTATTAGGTATTGAACGTATTGGACAAACAGCAAGTAATTTTACTGTAACTGTAACACCAATATCTTCTAATATTTCTAGTATAGCTTCTCCAGTAACAGAAGTAGGCATGTCTGTACTAGAACAAAGAAATGTTAGTTTTTCTTTAAATTTAAATACTGGAATTTCGCCAAACGAAAAAATTGTCTACAACGTTGCGTTATCAAACGATAATGGAGTTATTTATGAAGCTGAATACACAAAATACTATCAACCTACGATATTGTTTCAAAACAGTCCTGATACAGACGGATTAAATGGATGGACACAATCTGGAAGTTGGTCTATTACATCAAACTCTTATGATGGTAGTAGTGCAATAAGCACAGGGTCTTATCAGGCAAATGCTTCAAAATCTTTGACAACAACTAATAGCTTTGATTTTACAAATTCTAATGAAGTAATAATTCAGTTTTATTCAAAATGGGATATAGAAAGAAATTATGACTTTGCAGAAGTTTTAGCTTCACCAGATGGTGGATCAAATTGGATTTCGCTTTGCGGAAATTACACAAAACCAAACGCAACTAGTAACACAACTAGTCATGACAATAAAAGTAGTACTTATGCTAATTATCAAGCTAATAGTTCTGGACAGATATATGATGGTGACCGAATGGATAATTGGGTTATGGAAGAGTTTTCAATTGACAGTGATTATGCCTCAATTTTAAATTCTGACAATGTAAAAATCAGATTTAACTTCATGACTGACGCATTAAATGTTAATGAAAACTACTCCACAACTAATGATGGTTTTTTTATTGATGACTTTAAAATTATAGGCATCACTTATGCATGTGAACCTATTGTACCTAACAACGTAACTGTAACAAATATTACAACAGCTACTGCAGAAGTAAATTGGGATGAAGGCGTGTTAGCAACTTATGATTTACGTTACAGAGAAACAGGTTCTGGATCTGCTGGATGGACAACCATTACAGATATTACTACAAATACGTATACTATTTATGGCTTAGATGAGGCTACAGATTATGATGTTAGAGTAAGAACAAAGTGTACTTCTAGTAATTCTAGTTACAGTGCAATAACTAATTTTACAACAACTACCTCAGCGCCTTGTACAGGAACAGCAATTGCGACCTTCCCCTATTTTGAAAGTTTTGAGAATACATTAGGTGTTTGGACAGATCAAACCTCACCTACTGACGACTTTGATTGGACAATGAAACAGCAAGAAGGCGATGGTAATTCTACACCATCAACAGGCACTGGACCTTCTGTAGCATCAGATGGTACTTACTTTATTTATATTGAAGCATCAGACCCTAACTTTCCTAGCAAAACAGCTAGTTTATTAAGTCCATGTATTGATTTTTCTGACAGAGAAAATGCATCTTTCAATTTTGATTACCACATGTTTGGAGACTTTATTGGCGTATTAACAGTAGATGTAAGTACAGATAATGGTGCAAACTATGTTACTTTAAGTGATTATACACTTTCTGGAAGTCAACAAGCTAGCCATACAGAGGCTTGGAAAACTCAAACTGTTGATTTATCATCTTTTGATGGTCAGGTTATTAAATTAAGGTTAAGTGCTACAACTAGCTCTAACGCAGTTGATGGATGGTCTGGAGACATTGCAATTGATAAATTAGGTATTACCTCTGATTTAGCGACTTCTGCTCCACCTGTGGCTAATTGTCAAAATATAAATGTACAATTGGACGCTACCGGAAACGCATCAATAACAGCATCTCAAATAGATAATGGATCAACAGACGATGTTGCCATTACAAACTATAGTATTGATATAGACACGTTTGATTGTTCTAATGTTGGTACGCCTATTACAGTAACATTAACTGTGGAAGATGCAGATGGTCAAACTGATACCTGTACAGCTACTATAACTGTATTAGATCAAATTAAGCCTGTATTTGCCAATGTACCAGAAAATATTGCATTGACTTGTGGCGCTAATAATCCAACTTGGACAGATCCAACAGTTACGGATAATTGTGATACTTCATTAACAGCTAACAGAACAGATACTACTGGATTAAATAGTGGAGATACTTTTCCTAACGGAATAACAACAATTAGTTACAACGTAACTGATAGTTCTGGTAATACTGAAACAGCTTCTTTTACCGTAAATATTATTGAAGATTTAACTAATCCTGTTGCCATAACACAAAATATAAATGTGCAATTAGATCAAGACGGAAATGCAACCATTACTCCTGCTGATGTTAATAATGGATCAACAGATAATTGTGCAATTGCATCTTACAGTCTATCACAAACCAGTTTTGATTGCTCTAATATTGGGGAAAACACAGTCACACTTACCGTTACAGACACAAATGCTAATATAGATACAGCAACTGCAACCGTTACTATATTACAACAAGATGCTCCAACAACTGCTTGTTATGAAACAGCAACTTACAACTCTAGTACTTGTACTTGGGTTGTTACAGGAACACCTCCAGAACCTGTAATTACCAATGTTGCTATTTGCTCAAACGAAACCTACACATGGTCAGTAAACAGTGTAACATATAATGGTGCAGATGGAGATACATCTGTTACAGTAACTGGTTCTGGATGTGATGCAGATCAAACTTTAAACATCACTGTAACAACTGCTACTAACACATATTATGCAGATAATGATGCAGATGGTTTTGGAGACGCTAGTAATTCAATATTAACATGTACGCAGCCTATTGGTTATGTAACGGATAACACAGATTGTGATGATACTAATGACACTGTATATCCTGGAGCAACCGAAATCCCACAAAACGGAATTGATGAGGACTGTAATGGATCTGACGAAACCGAAACTTTAGGAGTTACTGAATTTGAAAATGAGAACATTGTTATTAGTCCAAACCCTTTTAATGCTTTTATAGACATTAAACTACCAATACGCCTAAATAACGACACCATATCCGTTTCAATATTTGATTTAAATGGTAGAGTGATATACAATAAGGTAACGCAACCTATTAATGGAAAGATTAGACTAAATCAGTTAGAAAGCTTAGAACAAGCACCTTACTTTTTACGTATTTCAGATTCTAAAAACACATTTGTTCAAACTCAAAAACTAATTAAATTTTAACCAACAACAACCTACAAGCAAGCAATAAATAGCCTGAAAACGGTCTAAAGTAAGAAACGATCCATTCGTCGACAGTTAATTGCTTTCTAACTAAAGTTAACCTATTTAGTGCTTGCTTAAATTTAATTTTACATCATATTAACAAAAAAAGATTCCCCTCAAATCGACCTTTTAAACTATGAAAAACATTACCCTCAACAAAACCCTACTAATTCTTTTAGCATTATTAAGTAATGCTAATAACTATTCTGCAATTGGTCAAACCGAAACGACTTTAGGATTTTATGATTTTGAATCTGGAACTCAAGGTTGGACACAGTCCTCTCAAGCCTATAGAGCAACTAATACCTTTTATGCTTACGAAGGAAATACCAGTTTTTGGTTAAGAGATAATTTAGGTGACAACTCTTCAATGACTTCTCCATCTTTTTATGTTGGAGCTTACGACAAAATTGACTTTAAATTTTTCTTTACTACCTATAGTATGGAAAATGGCGAAGACTTTTTTATAGAATACAGCTCAGGAAGTTTCTTTGGAGGTGGCAGTTGGCAAACCGTTGCACGATTTGTTAGTGGTAGTGTTGCTAATAAAAATGGTGACTTTCAATCAGGTAACTCAACTATATTTTATAGTAAAACAGCAACCTTAATGGCTACTGATTTTAACTTTCCTTTATTTGGAACAGGTAGATTTAGAATAAGATGTGATGCAAGTGACACTAATGATTATTTAATGATAGATAACATTACAATTACTGGTACAACATTTAACACACCAACTACTGGACCTGGAGGTGTTGTAAGTAATTTAGACTTATGGTTAAAAGCAGATCAATTAGATGGTTCTAATTATGGTTTAGATGGTGCAAACGTTAGTAAATGGGTAGATAACGGAAAAGGGAACAATGCAGAAGTTGTAGTTGCAGGACAAGAACCAGTGTATAGAGACAATAGCGCTAAAAATTTAAATTTTAACCCTGTTATCGAGTTTGAAAATAACAATAATTCGTCTCAATCTGATATGACCTATATAAATAATAGAGACGAATTAAAAGGAACTGGAGGTTTTAGTACAAATGATGTTTTTGTAGTCTTAATGCCAGATCCAGAAATTACCACAAACATGAATCCTTTAGATACCTTTACTGGATCTGATCCATTAACAGATAGTTTTACTGAGGATGTTACAGGTTTTGGATATGGATCTTATACTGCAAGGGTTGTTAATGAGCGTCTTTCTTATTGTATTGGTACGACTAGTGAAACGCCATCAAACCCAACTGAAAATGGTTATGGATTATCCGATACAAATTCAGGGACAGATTACAATCAAATTCAAATAGTTAACGTTAGACAGAATGCAGCTAATAGTAACATGGAATTATATTTTAATGCCAAACAAGTTGGTAATCAAACTAATGACATATCTAGATATGCAACAATTAATAATGGTAGATATTGGTTAGGAAGAAGTCAATATTGGAACGGAAGTTTTGATGGTAGAATTGCTGAGGTTATTACTTACAATTCAAGAAAATCTGATAACAACCTTACACAAGAACGTAATAGAATACAGTCCTATTTAGGTATAAAATATGGAATTACATTAGGTGTTAACGGAATCTCTCAGGATTATGTTGATAGTCAAGGAAATGTAATTTGGGATCAATCTGCAAATAATGGATACAACTATGATATTGCTGGTATTGGACGTGACGATAGTGCTGAGTTAGACCAAAGACAATCAAGAAGTGTAAACTCGGAATTAGATGCTACAGGAGAAACTAGAGGATTAATTACTATGGGCTTAACGGACATTTACGACACAAATAGTTTAAATAAAGCGTCAAATCCTGTATCATTAAATAATCGTGAATACTTAACATGGGGAAACAATAATGCAGATCTAGATGCAGCTCCAGAAGTTATAAGTGTAGACATGAGTAGTGGTATACCAGGTTTATCAACATTAGTAAGCTTTTTAGGTATGCAACGTACTTGGAAAGTAGTAGAAAATGGTGGAGATATTGGTAAGGTAAAAGTTTCCATTCCGCAAAACGCGATTAGAAACATTTCTCCTCCAGGTAGTTACTACATGTTTATATCAGACACTCCTGTTTTTGACCCAACTGCAGATTATAGATTAATGACCATGAATGGTACAAACTTAGAGACTACATACGATTTTGATGGCACTAAATACATAACATTTGGATATGCATCACAAGTAGAAGTTATTAGATCTGTATATTTTAATGGTGCCAGTAACTATATTGACATGGAAGATAATTTGGATTTAAACCCATCTGCTTTTACAGTTTCTGCTTGGATAAAAAGAGATGCTGGAGATTCCGGAACTAAATCAATATTATCTAAACGTAATAGTGCTTTTAATGCAGGATATGATTTTCAGATTTTAAATAACAATCGTATAAGAATAGAATGGCAAAATGGTAGTAGACAGCGACTAACAAGTGCAACAAGAATTCCTGATAACGAATGGCATCATGTTGCAGCAATATATAATGGATCTAATGTAAAAATTTATATAGATGGTGTATTAGATAGATCTGCAAACAGGTCTGCTCCTATTGATACTGACGAGTCTTTTTTAATTGCTGCTGCTTCAAAAACATCTACGGATCAATTTTTTAGAGGAAATATTGATGAAATTAGAGTTTGGAGTACTAATCTAAGCGAAGGACAATTGCGCTATTTAATGAACCAAGAAATTGAAGAAAACGGTTCGTTTACAAGCGGAAAAATAGTACCTAATACAATAACAAATAATGAGGTAGCTTCATTACCATGGAGTAATTTAAAAGGATATTATCCAATGTCAATTTATACCTATACTAATACTAACGACGCTTCAGGGAATAATATACAAGGGGCTTTAAAAAACTTAAATACTGTTGATTTCCAAACAGCACCTTTACCATATACTACTACTACATCTGGTGATTGGGCAAATAATAACACATGGACTAATGGAAATACGTATTACATTCCTGGATCTACATCAATAGTAGATGCTGATGTTACTGTAGATTGGAATATTGTTGAAATAAGTCATGACGTAACTTTAAACAACAGCAACCTACCAGCTAATAACAATGATAACAGAACGGTATTAAGTTTAAATGTTATTAATAACACATTATCTGTAAATGGTGATAACGATTTAAATACAGGTAACGGAATAACAGTTTCTCACTATTTAAAATTAGACGGAAAAATAGATTTACAAGGTGAGTCGCAATTAATTCAATCTTTAAATAGTGATTTAGATCCATCAAGTACAGGATCGATAGAACGTGACCAACAAGGGACTAAAGATTTATTTACTTACAACTTCTGGTCTTCTCCAGTTGGTGTAACAAATAATAGTACTAATAACAATGCATATACTTTACCTCAGGTATTTAAAGATGGTACTGACCCTAATAATCCGGTTGATATAAACTTTATAACAAATAGTTATAATGGTACCGCAGGATCGCCAATCGGTATTGCAGATTATTGGATATGGAAATATTCTAACCAATCTGGAGCTTATGCAGACTGGCAACATGTTAGAAGCACAGGATCACTTTTAACAGGAGAAGGGTTTACTTTAAAAGGAGTTACAAATACTGGTAATGATTTGTCACAAGAACAAAACTATGTTTTTAACGGAAAACCAAACAATGGAGATATTAACCTACCTATTACTGCAGGAAACGAATATTTAGTTGGTAATCCATATGCATCAGCACTAGATGCGCATCAATTTATAATGGACAATGCGCCAACAATAGAAGGTGCTGGTAGTACAACCGGAACATTATACTTCTGGGAACATTGGGGAGGAGGATCTCACAATTTGGCAGATTACCAAGGTGGTTACGCTACTTATAATTTATCAGGATCTACTCCTGCTGCAAGCTATGGTACCAATGATCCATTAGTCGCTACAGGTGGTACACCTGTTAAATTACCAGGTCGCTATATTCCAGTGTCTCAAGGATTTTTTGTCAAAAGTGAAAACTCGGGTAACATTAGATTTAATAATGGACAACGTATTTTTGAAAAAGAAGGAGCTTCTTCAGTATTTGTAAGGTCTACTTCTGATGTTGCAACAACATCTAATAGTTACAATGCAGATGACAGATTAAAAATTAGATTAGGCTTTAATTCTGTTAACACTGTACACAGACAATTATTAGTCACAGAAGATACTAATGCTTCTACTGGATATGATTGGGGTTATGATGGTGAAGCCAAAACAGAGCAAATGGACGATATGTATTGGATGATTAGCGATAATAAATATACAATACAAGGTACTAATGTTATTGATTACGCAACTATTTTACCTCTAGGAATTCATGTTGATACTGATGGAATAAACACCATAACAATTGATGCTTTAGAAAATGTTCCAGATGACTTAGAAATTTATATCTATGACAACGTTACAAATACTTACCATGATCTTAGACAAAACGACGTCGCTTTAGACTTAGCAACAGGAGTGTATTTGGATAGATTTGATTTAAGGTTTAGTCAAGTATCTAACTCATTGTCTACAGAAGATTTTGAAATAGAAACTACAATCAATTATTACTATGCAAATGGGTCTAATACTATAGTAGTAAATAACCCTAAATTAGAAAATGTAAAAACAGTAAGTCTTTATAATATATTAGGACAAGAAATTGTTTCTTTTAATGATTTTGAATCTACAGATTTAATCGAATTAAAAACGAACAAAATAAGTACTGGTACTTACGTTTTAGAAGTAATTACAGAAAATGGTAAACTATCTAAAAAAGTTTTAATCGAATAATATAGCCCAAATCTACTTTATTCTTATTAACTAAAAAACCAAGACATCATGTCTTGGTTTTTTTTATTTCACCTTAATCTAAAAACATAATATTTTATACCCTTTTTTATGCTTTTAAACCCATAAATGATTCAACAAAATCTTCAAAAGTGTATTTCATCGAAAATATTTGTATTTTACCTAATAAAGCGATAGTTTTACCTCGAATTTTGAATTAGTCCCCAAACTAAACACATTCCTGCTTATGACAACCTTTACTTTTAAAGCTTTATTAGCTAACTTATTCAGTAAGAAACATATATTACTGATAAGTCTATTTACTTTATGTAATACGTTTGCTCAGACATCTATAGTACAAGTCTCTGTAAATTGGCCAAGTTGGTCCTCTGAAAACAGAGTTGAAATTTATAATCCTGGAGGCACTTTATTAGCTACTATTGATAATGGATATAACGGTAGTGCTAATAACTCATACAGTACTACATTAGATTTAGGCTGTATAGCAGATGGTATTAATTATTACGCAGTACTTTATGATACTTATAATGATGGTTGGAATGGAACGACATCTAATATAACCATTACATCTAGTGGTACCACTGTATTAACAAACTCAGGTAATGGAGCAACACCAGGAGGTGTTACTCAATTTTTCAATGTATCTGGAGGTTGTGCAACTAGTTGCTCTTCTATAGTAAGTAGTTTTCCTTATAACGAAGGGTTTGAATCTGGTTTAGGAAGTTGGACACAGGATACTAGTGAAAATTTAAATTGGACAAGAAACTCAACAGGAACACCATCTAGTAATACTGGACCTTCAAATGCTAATGGTGGAAATTGGTATTTATATACTGAAGCATCTAGCAATAACAACAGAACAGCAAACTTATTAAGTCCATGCTTTGATTTAACAGGAGCGACTTCTGCTCAATTTTCATTTTACCATCATATGTATGGTGCTAACATGGGAACCCTAAATGTAGATTTAAGTACAAATGGTGGTACAACATACCCAGTTAATCTTTGGTCACAAAGTAATCAAGTACAAACCAATAATGGATCTCCATGGGTTTTAGTTACAATAAACTTGACCGCTTATGTTGGGCAATCTATTAATATAAGATTTTCTGGAAACACAGGAAATGATTACAGAAGTGATATGGCTATTGATGATATTTCATTAACTGCGGTTACTACGCCTCTACCTGAAATTAATATTACAGGAAATGGTACAACAATTAATAGTGGAGATAATACACCTAGTACAACAGATGACACAGATTTTGGGTCTATTGATGTTGCTTCTGGTAGTAATACAAATATGTTTATTATTAACAACGATGGTACACTACCTTTATCATTAACAGGTGGATTACCTTATGTTAGTATAACTGGAGCAAATGCTTCGGATTTTACCTTAGCTAGTATTCCAACTACTCCAATTGCCTCAGGAAGTAATACAACTTTTAGCATCACCTTTGATCCTTCTTCAAATGGATTAAGATCTGCAATAATTACTATTGCTAATGACGATTCCAATGAAAATCCTTATACTTTTTACGTTCAGGGTTATGGAAATACGCCTTTAGCACAAGGTCCTGGAGGTGTAACATCTAATCTTGAAACGTGGTTAAAAGCAAATGATGGAGCAGGACTTAGCGACAACCAACCATTAACAACTTGGTATGATCAAGCTAATACTAATCATGCCACAGTAAACATGGCTGGACAAGAACCTACGTACAGAGATCATCCTAGTTATAATGTTAACTTTAATGCTGTTGTAGATTTTGATAGTTCTTACAGCTTAGCTCCTACAGATAATGACTACTCTTTTGACAATACTAATGGAGACTTTTTAAAGAGTGATTCTGGTTTTTACACTCAGGATATGTTTGCTGTTGTTTTACCTGATAACAACATTAACACCTCTTTTGGAAACATGGACATTTTCTGTGGTGACGAAGATTTAGCAACAGATACAGAAGACGTTACAGGTTTTGGATATGGTCGTTATTCGGCTAGATTTACTAATGAGGTTTTTGCCTATTGCGTTGGACCAACAACTAATTCGGCTCCATATACAGGTTATGGTGTCGCAGATAATAATACGACTACAAATTATAATAATGTTGGTATTTTAAATGCTAGAAACAATACTGCTGCAACTAGACAAGAGTTGTTTTATAATGCTAATAATGTAGCAACAGTGCACAATGACGTTGCCGATTTTTCTAATGTTAATGATTCGCGTTATTGGATTGGAAGAAGCGAAGGTTATGAGGCTGCTACTAACGCTAGAATTGTAGAAATCATCTCTTTTTCTTCAAGAAAAAATGATGCTAACTTATTAGACGAACGTAATAAAATCCAATCCTATTTAGCTATCAAATATGGCGTTACCTTAGGTATTAATGGTACGTCTCAGGATTATGTAGATTCCAATGGAAACGTAATTTGGGATGTGTCTGCAAATTCTGGTTTTAATTATGATATTGCAGGAATTGGACGTGATGATGATTCGGATTTAATCCAAAAACAATCTAAAAGCGTTAACAACCCTAGCATTGTTGCTATATCATTAACTAACACAGCTTTAACAAACAACTTAAACTCTAGCTCATTTAGTACTGATAAAGAGTTTTTAGTTTGGGGTAATGATGGTCAAAACACCAATACTTCTGGTGCTTCTGTTACAGTAAGCTTAGGACCTGCTACTATTACAACTATTACAGATGTAATGAACAGAAAATGGAAAATTGTAGAAACTGCTGGAGATGATATTGGAACGGTCGAGGTATCTGTATTTGATACTGATTTAACCGGATTACCACCTTTAACAGGAAATGACGCTTATGTTATGCTTGTATCAGATGATGCTGGTTTTACAACTAACTTACAAACGGTATTTTTAGACCCAAGTAGTTTTAACGGTCAAGGCACTAGAGAAGGTACTTATGATTTTGATGGTACTAAATATTTTACTTTTGGTGTGGCACACGAAGAGGTTAAATCTAGACATTTAGGATTTGATGGTGTGGATAATTTTACTTTAGTAGGTAATAAAGTAGATTTAGCTGGTGACTTTACTGCTTCGGCTTGGGTAAAACCTGAAGGTTCTAACAACTTAGCTAGCGACAAAACAATAGTTGCAAAAAATGATGGTGTAGATGGTTACAAATTTTTCTTAACAGATAATAATACTGTAAGTTTTTCAATAGGAAACAATCCAACAGACCGAATAAATTCTATTACAACTTTACCAAACGATATTTGGCATCATGTAGCTGTAATTTACGATAACAACATTGCTAGTCTTTATATTGATGGAGTTTTAGATAATTCAAAAACCATTGTCAATCCAACACCTAATGGTGCCGAGTTTGCTATTGGTGCAATTTATATTGACAAATTAAATATTTTAGACTTTTTTAAAGGAGATATTGACGAAATCAGAATTTGGGACCAAGCATTAACATTGACTCAATTACGATATGTCATGAATCAAGAATTGCAAAAAGCAGGCACTGTTGTAAATGGTGTTGTAGTCCCAAATGCAATTACTAAAAATGATATTGAAGTTGTTGACTGGTCTAATCTAGAGGCTTATTACAACATGAATTCTTATATTGGAACGCATCTTAACGATGTCTCTGGTAATGGTAACAGAGGTAGTCTAACAGACCCTAATCAATTTACTTTAGAGTACCAATCCTCTCCTTTACCTTATAACACTTCAAGTGATGGTAGTTGGGATAATAACAGTACTTGGGTTAATGGAGCCGAGTTATATATGCCTGGAACAGCTAGTATTGTTGATCCTAGTGTAACTATAGATTGGAATATTGTTAAAACCAACCATAATTTAACATTAGATAACAACACGCTTCCTTCTGGAAATAATCAAAACAGAACAGTTTTAGGTTTGTTTGTAGAAAGTAATAAACTAACTGCCAATGGTGACACCAGTTTAAATCAAGGTAACGGTTTGACTATTACACACTATTTAAAATTAGATGGTAAGATAGATTTAGAAGGCGAATCACAATTAATCCAAACATTAAATAGTGATCTAGATGTTACAAGTTCAGGAACATTAGAGCGTGACCAACAAGGTACTCAGGATTTATACACCTATAACTATTGGTCGTCGCCTGTTGGAACTAGCAATGCAACTACAAATAATAACAGCTACACATTACCAACAATTTATAAAGATGGTACCAATCCTGCTGCTCCAACTAATATCAACTTTATTACTAATAGTTATAATGGTACTTCTGGAACACCAATTGGTATTGCAGATTATTGGATATGGAAATACGCTAACCAATCTGGTGCTTATGCTGATTGGCAACATGTAAGAAGTACAGGATCTTTACAAATTGGTGAAGGCTTTACAATGAAAGGTGTTACAAACACAAGCGGAAATGTAGCTTTAGAACAAAATTATGTGTTACAAGGAAAACCAAATAATGGTGATATAACTTTGCCTATAACTGCTTCAAACGAATATTTAATTGGTAATCCATATGCATCTGCAATAGATGCTCATCAATTTATTATGGATAATGCACCAACAATATTAGGAGCAGGAGGAACGACTGGTACATTATATTTTTGGGAACATTGGGGAGGAGGCTCTCATAATCTAGCAGATTATCAAGGTGGATATGCAACCTATAATTTATCAGGTGCAACTCCTGCTGCAAGTTATGGTACTAATGATCCTATGGTAGCAACAGGTGGTACACCTTCTAAACTTCCAGGTCGCTATATTCCGGTTGCACAAGGATTTTTTGTAAAAAGTGAAAATACAGGTACACTAAGATTTACTAATAACCAACGTGTTTTTGAAAAAGAAGGATCATCATCTGTGTTTGTTAGAATGTCTTCTGAAAACTCTGTAGCAGATAATTACAACTCTGACTCTAGATTAAAAATTAGATTAGGATTAAATTCTGTTAACGGAATACACAGACAATTGCTAGTAACTCAAGACAGTCATGCGACTCCAGGATATGATTGGGCGTATGATGGTGAGAAAAAAGACGCTCAAATGGATGATATGTATTGGACTATTGACAACAATAACTATATCATACAAGGGACAAATGTTATTGACCAAAACACGGTTTTACCAATAGATCTAATTACAGATGCAGCTGGTGATAATACACTTACCTTAGACGCTTTAGAAAACGTACCAAATAGCCTTGACATTTACTTACACGATGTTTTAAATGCTACTTATCATGATTTAAGACAAGGTGATTTTATAATTAATTTACCTGCAGGAGAACATAGTAACAGATTTGAATTGGTATTTAACAACCAACAAGAAAGTTTAAGTGTAGAGGATACTGAATTAGAGAACGACATTAACGTCTACTACTCTAACAGCTTACAACACATTGTTATTAATAACCCTAAGTTAAACACCATTACGTCTGTTAATTTGTACAATATTTTAGGACAGCACATCACTAACTTTAAGGATATAAATACACAAGATTATATAGAATTAAATTCTGGCGAGTTAAGTACTGGAAATTATATCATCAAATTAAAAACGAGCGAAGGTGAAATTTCAAAGAAAGTTTTAGTCGAATAAGTATTGCCCCAAATCATTTTATAATTCACTAAAAAGAAAAGCCGAAACATATGTTTCGGCTTTTTAATTTTATACTATTTAAGCATTAAGAATAATGACTATTACCAGAATAAAAAGTACTGACAAAATATAATTATAAACACTGTTATTTAAATCTTTAAACTTAATTTTTCCTAGATAAAACAACCATCTTATAGTTTGACCTGAAAATCTAAGAACAAAATCGATAATTATGTCTAAAGAAAAATCCAAGAAACAATTATTTCAACTTAGTAATTAGTACCTCTAAATTTACTTTATCCTGTTCCCCTGAAATCATATTTTTTAAAGTGAACTGATTATTTTTAAGTTCCTCCTCTCCTACTAAAACAACAAATGGTATGTTACGCTTATTAGCATAATTCATTTGCTTTTTCATTTTAGCACTATCAGGATACAACTCGGCATTTATATTATTTTCTCTTAAAGCTTTAATTGCTTTTAAGCTAAATAAGGATTCTTTATCACCAAAGTTAATAAACAATACTTCTGTAGATTTTGTAATAGTTTCTGGAAACAAACCTAATTCTTCTAAAACTAAATAAATACGATCTAATCCAAAACTAATGCCTACTCCACTTACATTTTTAAGACCAAATATTCCTGTTAAATCATCGTAACGACCTCCTCCACCAATAGATCCCATTGCTACACCTTCTGGTGCAGATACCTCAAAGATAGCTCCTGTGTAATAATTTAAACCTCTAGCTAAGGTTACATCTAACTGTAATTTAGCAGATTTTAAACCTAATGCAGTTATAGCCTCATTAATAAAACTTAACTCTTCTATTCCTTTTTGACCTTCTTCAGAGGTACTTAAAATAGATTTTAAACTCTCTATTTGCGACCCAAAATCACCTTTTAAAGTAAACAAAGGTTGAAGCTTAGCTATACCGTCTTCAGAAATACCTTTACCAAGCATTTCTTCTTTTACCTTATCCTCTCCTATTTTATCTAATTTATCTAAAGCAACGGTAAAATCGATTAACTTATCACTTGCTCCAATAACCTCAGCAATACCAGATAATATTTTACGATTGTTAATTTTAATTGTAGCACCTTCTAGCTTTAAAGCTGTAAAAACGTTGTCATACAACTGTACAAACTCTACTTCTTGCCATAAACTATCACTACCAACCACATCTGCATCACATTGATAAAACTCTCTAAAACGTCCTTTTTGTGGTCTATCAGCACGCCAAACAGGTTGCATTTGATAACGTTTAAACGGAAATTCTATTTCGTTTTGGTGTTGCACTACGTATCTAGCAAATGGCACTGTTAAGTCGTAACGTAATGCTTTTTCTGAGATTTTTGGTGTTATTTTTCCTGAATCCTTTAAAGCATATAATGGCTCGTCTACTTTTGATAAAAAGTCACCAGAATTCAAAATTTTAAAAATCAAACGATCACCTTCTTCTCCATATTTACCCATTAAGGTATCAGAATTTTCAAAACTTGGCGTCTCTATTGGCTGAAATCCAAAACGTTGAAATTGTGATTTTATGGTACTAAATATATAGTTACGTTTTGCAACTTCTTCTGGATTAAAATCTCTTGTTCCTTTTGGTATACTTGGTTTTTGTGCCATATATATTCCTTTTATTAAAAGGGTTTTATTTGTGTTACTTTAAACGTATTCTGTACTTATACAGAATAACAAAAATAGTGGTTTTAATTTATTTTTTAAACTACTGTTTTCAGGACTTGTTTAGTTAATTAACTTGTTCATGTACTCATACAATTCTCCTTTTGTAATAGCACTTCCTGATTGAATAAGCTTAAATTTATCTAAGTTTTTATCCTCAGAATAGTCTTTTTTACCTTGTGTAAAGGTTACTGTTTCGTCCATTAAATTTTCGCGCAACCAGTTAAAACCATCTGGTGTAGTTACATCTATTGGACCATCTATTTTGATACCTATGACGTGCATATGGTCGTCATTAAAAGTAAATAAATGTAAGTTGTGTGCAGATATTTGCTCCACATACTTTACTTGGTTTAAGACACCTTCCCAAACTAAATCACTAAAAACATCTAGCTCCTGTTCTGCTACTTCTGGTTTATCCTTTTTTAAGGTTTCCCACTCGTCTGCTGTAATGGTCTGTGTTGCTAAAAAGTTTATAAACTCTTTATGTAATTCTTCAAATTGTTCTTTTGTAAGTCTAGAATACTTCATTTTTTCTATTTCTTAATATTTAACGCTTTAGCGACCTCAAAAGGTCTGTCTGTTGCAAAAACATCTATTCCTTTGTCTTTCCATATGGTATATGGTACTTCTCCTTTAGCTTGAGCTTGTTTGTCTAAGTTACCTAAAGTTCCTAAAATAGTTTTAATACCATGAGATTGTACTGTTTTATAAAAGTCATTTGGTGATAACTTAGTACCTGTAAAGGCTAACATATTTTGAGTTGGTATGCTTGAATGTAATAACCAATCTAATTCTTTTTGATTTCTGGCAGAAACAGATAGTAATAAATTAGGTGCTAATTTATGTGCTTCTGTTGCTTGCTCCATATCATAAGTTATAATTATTGATACATCTTCTGCTTCTACTTGCTTTACTAATGCTACAATAGCATCAAAAGACACGCTTTTTTTCTTGTCTAAAGTTAACACAACATTGTTTTGTTTAGCCCATATTAAAACGTCTTTTAAAGCTGGAATTTTAAAAGTAGTCTCATTACCGTAATCATCTTGTAGATTAAAAGCCTGAAGCTCTTCAAATGTATATTTATTTAATCTATCTGTTCCAGTTGTTGTACGCTCTAATGTATTATCATGCATTAATACTAATACGTTGTCTCTAGTTTGTGCGACATCAATTTCATAAATAGCAGGTATACTATCATTAATATACTTTAAGGTTTCTAAACAGTTTTCTGGATAATATTTTAACCCTTTACCTCCTCTATGCACACTAATAATAACATCTTGGTCTGGTGTATATTTAAAAGCGTTAATTAAAGCCGAAGGTTTTGATGTTGGCGTTGTTACTGCTGTTTCATTTACAACCGTTACCTCTTGCTTATTATTCTTGCACGATATAAAGCTAATTACAATTAGTAAAAAATATAGTGGCTTAATGGCTTGATTTCCGCGAAAGCGATTTAATAATTTCATTGAGTATTATTTTTTGTATTTTTTAGTGTAAAAAAAATGCGCTCCTATAAAGGAGCGCAAATTTAAAAAATATCTGTGACGTATGGACTAGAAAATGTATCTAACTCCAAATTGTGCTTGCCATCTTGATAAAAGACTTGTATCGTATGAAAAAGTTTCGGTTACACCTGTAAATGTATAGGTTGGTACTCCAGATGCATCTACATCTACACCAACTGGTTGTACAGATGTTGGTTGTTGTACTACTCCCCAATCACTATTTAATAAGTTACCTAAGTTTAAAATATCAACGCTAAATTGGATTGTATTATAATTATCACCACCAACGTTAAATTTATAGTCTTGTAATAATTTTAAATCCCATCGTCCTCTCCATGGTGCTAATGCTCCGTAACGCTCTACATAATCTCCACGACGATCACTTAAATAATCATCTTGTTGGATAAATGCTTCAAAAGCTTCTGCTTGTCCTGCTCCAGAAAATTGCATTTGCTGCAACTCTGAAGAAGTTGGAACATATAATAAATCATTTAAGTTAGACCCATCTCCATTTAAATCTCCACCATAGGTGTAGTTAAAACGTCCACCTTGTGCATATTCAAAAAATGTAGAGATTGTAGTAGCCCATTTGTCTTTACCATAAGTAAACTTTTTACTTGCTACACCAATAAAACGGTGTGTGTCTCCATATTTAGAGTAAGACAACACGTCGTTATTAGCATTACCAACTACTGGGTTAAATGCAAAAGCATCTCCAGTGATTTCTGCCTCGATTGAGTTAACGTCTTTTGAATTTAAATAGTTGTATGCTATAGTTGTATACAATCCATTATCAAATGTTTTTTGCGCTTTTGCTGTAAAATTCCAAACGCGTCCTTTATCTGAGTTTGTAAACACGTAAGCATTATTAATAATGTCTCCTGAGGTATAAATTGGTCTTGTATCTCCTGGAGCATTTAATGTTCCTGACGGATTACGAAGTCCCCAATTTTGAACATGCGCTCCATTAATATCTTTTGTGTAAGAGATATCTCCTGTTGCTATAATACCGTTTTCAAATCTGTAATCTGTACCAATATTTGTTCTCCATACTTGTGGAAATTTAAAATCAGGATCTACTACTTGGTAAAAGAATACTTCTGGATTAGTAATTTGGTTACCTAACCATACAAATGGTAAACGACCTGTAAATAATCCTGTTCCACCACGTACTTGAAAGCTGTTATCTCCTTTTACATCGTAATTAAAACCAACTCTTGGAGAAATTAATACTTTATTTGAAGGCATTTTAGTGTTATCTAAAAACACACCTTCTCCTGTATTTGGATTGATATACTCAATACCTGGAGAATAACAACATGCTCTGTCAATAACCTCTTGTGCTTTAGTAGAAGAATCAAAAAATAATGGTTTGTCAAATCTTACACCATAGGTTAATTTAAAGTTTTCTGTAACATTCCATTCATCTTGTAAATAAAATGCTAATTGTCCAACATTAGTTTCTGCTAGAGCAAATCCTCCTGCAACACCTTCTCCGTTTGCTTGTAAACTTGCATCTGCAGCAGCTGCTTCGTTAAATAAATTTTGTAATTGACCAGAATCCACAAAGTTTTGGAAATCATCCATTGTTGTGGTTGGGAAGAAAACACCTTGTGCACCATAAGCACCTAAATTAAAAGAGTTATCAAATTGAAATTTTTCATATGAAAAACCAACAGTATATGTATGATCACCTTCTACATAATTTAAATTATTAGAAAATTGAAACACCTTTTGGTCTAATCTATTATTAATTGAAAATGGCTCATGACCAGCAATTATATAGTTTGATCCACCATCTGTAATTGTAATCGTTGGTGCTGGCGAAGATAATGCGTCTCTAAAGTCATCAAAATGCGTATAACCCATTTGAAATTTATTAGTCACATTTCCTGATAAAGTAGAGTTTAACTCAACTTGTACTGACTGTATATTGTTATTAATCTCATAACCCGTATTTTCAAATTGTAGTGTATTAGTATTAGGACCTCTAAATCCTAATGCAGATGGATGGGCTGGCTTTTCTTTAGAGGCATTTAAAAAATTATAAATTACCGCTAAACGGTTATTATCATTAATATTCCAATCTAATTTAAATAACCCTTTAGTAGAGTTTGAGTCGTAATTAAATCCTTCAAATCTTCCTGGATCATATCCTAAATCCAATAATGCATTTTGTACAGTTAATAAGTCTTCTAATTCTACTCGACTTTCATTAATTGCACCTGTACCTCTATTTGGAGCAAATCCGTTTGTTCCTAAATCTGAACGCTCATCTTTTTCAAAGTTTGCAAAAAAGAATAATTTATTTTTAATTACTGGACCACCAATACTAATTCCGTATTGATTTTGCTCTAAATCTGATTGAAACACGTCTTCTCCTCTTATTTTACCACCAGTCATGTCTTCATTTCTTGTAAAACCATAAACTGTACCATGAAACTCATTAGTTCCACTTTTTGTTACTGCATTTACTGCAGCACCTGTAAATCCAGATAATGTCACATCGTAAGGCGCTAATGATACTTGTATTTGATCGATAGCATCTAAAGATATTGGTTGCGAGTCGGTTTGACCTCCAGGAGTTGCTGCATCTAATCCAAACGGATTATTAAATACTGCTCCATCCAGTGTAAAGTTGTTAAACTGGTCGTTTCTACCTCCAAAAGAGTTTCCTGATGATGAAGGCTCTAGCCTTGTAAAATCTGAAGCTGATCTAGAAATTGTTGGTAACGTAGTTAATTCACGTCGTCCAACACTTGTTTCTGCTCCTGTTCTATCACTTCCAAACGTTCCGGAAGACGATCCTGTAATTACGACCTCATCTAGCGATACTTCACTAGAACTCATAACCGCATCTAAATTTGTTGTTTTACCTAATGTTAAATATACATCAGAAAAAATTTGATCTTTAAAACCAACATAGGTTATAGATACTTTGTATGGTCCTCCAACCCTAAGGTTAAGTAAATTGTAACGACCATCCAAATTTGTAATTGCACCATACTTTGTTCCTGTTGGCTCATGGATAGCAACAACATTAGCTCCAAATAATGGCATATTAGCATCTTCTGTAATAAGTCCCTTAATATTAGCTGTGGTAACTTGCGCAAAACTTAATACTGTAAATAGCAATAAAGCTATAGTTAAATTTAGTTTTTTCATTGTGTTGTGTGTTTGTTAGACATTATGCGTGCATAATATTTAACAAAAATATAACAAAAAAAGCCACTCTAAATAGAGTGGCTTTAATATTATGATATAATTTATTAACGTATTGTTAACAAATCTAAGTTATGCTTGCGCTACAACTTCAAATTCTAAATCAACATTTACAGCTCTGTGTAAACGTACTGCTGCGTTATATTTACCTAAACGCTTAACTGTAGTTACAGAAATGTATTTTTTATCGATGTCTTGACCTTCTTTAGCTAATGCTTCAGCAACGTCAATGTTGTTTACAGATCCAAATAATTTGTCTCCTTGACCAACTTTAGCAGCGATTTTGATTTCTAAAGCTTTAATTGCTTCAGCCACTTTATTAGCTTCTTCAACTTCTTTAGACTCTTTGTAAGCACGTTGCTTTAAAGTTTCTTCTAATACTTTTTTAGCAGATTTTGTTGCTAAAACAGCATGACCTGTAGGGATTAAAAAGTTTCTACCATAACCGTTCTTAACCGTTACAACATCGTCTTTAAATCCTAAATTCTCAACGTCTTGTTTTAATATAAGTTCCATTGTTATGATATTTTTATTTTAATAAATCTGCTACGTATGGCATTAAAGCTAAGTGACGTGCTCTTTTTACAGCTACAGACACTTTTCTTTGATACTTTAATGACGTACCTGTTAAACGTCTTGGTAAAATTTTACCTTGAGCGTTAACAAATCCTAATAACCAATCTGCATCTTTGTAATCTACATACTTGATACCAGACTTTTTGAAACGACAATACTTTTTGTTTTTGTTAGTTTCAATATTTAAAGGAGTAAGATATCTAATTTCTCCTTCTTTTTTTCCTTTTGATTGTTGTTCTATACTTGACATAATTACGCTTTTTGTTTAAGTTTAACTCTTCTACGTTCCGCCCATGACACTGCATGTTTGTCCATAGTTACAGTTAAGTAACGCATAAAACGCTCATCACGTCTAAACTCTACTTCTAAAGGATTGATTACTTCTCCTTCTACTTGGTACTCAAATAAGTGATAAAATCCACTTTTTTTGTTTTGTATTGGGTAAGCTAACTTTTTAAGTCCCCAATCTTCTTTTGATACCATCTTTGCTCCTCTAGATACAAGAAATTCTTCGTATTTCTGTACTGTTTCCTTTATCTGTGTTTCAGATAAAACGGGATTTAAGATGAAAACAGTTTCATAATGATTCATAAAAATCTAATTTATTTGTGTTAAAAATGAGTGCAAAAATACTTCTTTTTATTTAATCCCACAAATAGTTTTTAATCTAAATTTAAACTTAATTTACAGCCAATTAAAAGTCTTAACTAAATGTTAAAAGTTACATTTTAGCGATGTTTTTTGGTTTTAATCCCTTTTTTTTGTACTATTGTCGATAACTTAACCTATAAAGAACATATACTATGATATTAAATTGTGTAGTAGTTGATGATTCAGCGATACAAAGACTTTCTATTGTAAAATTAATAGAGAATAATAATCATCTAAATTTAATTGCTGAATATAGCAGTGCTTTAGAGACTAAAAACGGTTTAAATACCCACAAAGTTGATCTTATCTTTTTAGATATTGAGATGCCTGTTTTAAATGGTTTTGAATTACTGGACGTACTTAACAATAAACCCCAAATTGTTTTTGTTACAGGTAAAACAGAATACGCTTTTAAGGCATTTAATTATGATGCGACTGATTATTTACAAAAACCTATTACTAGAGAACGTTTTAGTCAAGCTGTAGATAAAGCTGTAGAGCATCATAAATTAAAGTTAGATTATAACCAAGAAGAAGGAGAACATATCTTTGTTAAGAGTAATCTTAAAAAGCGTAAAGTTTATATTAGAGATATTAAATGGATTGAAGCACTTGGTGACTATGTAAAACTAGTTACTGAGGATACAAGCTTAGTGGTATTATCTACAATGAAAGCTTTTGAAAGCGAATTACCTGACGGTAAGTTTTTAAGAATCCATAAGTCTTACATTGTAAACCTTGACAAGGTTGATCGCTTTAACAGTAAAAATGTTGAAGTTGGTGCTTATGAAATCCCGTTAAGTAGAAATAAAAAAACACAATTAGTAGATGCTTTAAACAGTATCTAATCACAAAATAAAATGCCCTAAAAAAAACCTGCTTTTAAAAGCAGGTTTTTTTTATACCTAGTAGTTAATTAAACTTAATAGTTATCGACGTTAATAACAACTCTAACACCTTTAAAATTACCAATAGCCTCAAAACTAGTATGTACTTTTTTGATAGCTTCTTTAGTTTTACCTAAGGGCTGACCTTGCGGAATCTTTATTAAAATGTTTTTATGGTATTGGTTTCTTATTCTTGATATTGGCGGAAACTCTGGTCCTAAAACATTATGCTTAAACAACTGTGTTAATGCTTTTGCTAGCCAATCTCCTGACAAATCTACCTTATTATAATCCCTATGCTTAATCGTAATTTTAATTAATCTGTAAAATGGTGGGTATTTATAGTTATAACGTTCTTCCAGTTGCTCCTTATACATTCCAATATAATCATTGGTAGATACTTGTTGCAAAATTTTATGGTAAGGATTATACGTCTGGATTAATACTTTTCCTTGTTTTTGGGTACGTCCTGCTCTACCAGAAACTTGTAACATTAATTGAAAACTCCTTTCATGCGCTCTAAAATCCGGAAAGTTTAACATATTGTCAGCATTCATAATTCCTACCAACTTTACGTTTCTAAAATCAAGTCCTTTAGTTAACATTTGTGTACCAACTAAAACGTCAATTTCTTGCTGCTCAAACGCTGTAATAATTTTTTCGTAACCAAACTTACCTCTTGTAGTATCCAAATCCATACGACCTACTTTAAGATCTGGAAACAGCACTTTGACTTCGGTTTCTATTTGCTCTGTACCAAAACCTTTAGTATCTAAACCTGGTGTACCACACGCCATACATTTTAGCTGCATAGCACTATTATAACCACAATAATGGCAACGTAATTGTTTGCGGTATTGATGATACGTTAAACTAACATCACAGTTAGGGCATTGTGGCGAATGTCCACACGTATTACACTCTACAATTGGAGAATATCCTCTTCTATTTTGAAACAATATAATCTGATGTCCATCTGCAATAGCTTCAGTCATTTCTTCTATTAATCTATCAGAAAAATGACCTTTCATTTTTTTCCGTTTCTGCTTATCTTTAATATCTACAAGCTCGATATCAGGCAATTGCACATTATTGTATCGTCGATTTATTTCGACTAAACCGTATTTTTTTTCTTGTGCATTGTGATAGCTTTCAATACTTGGAGTTGCACTTCCTAGTAGTGTTTTTGCTTTAAATATTGAAGCTAAAACTACAGCGACATCTCTGGCATGATAACGTGGTGCTGGATCAAACTGCTTAAAGGAAGACTCATGCTCCTCATCGACGATAATTAAACCCAAATCGTTAAATGGTAAAAAAATGGACGATCGTGCTCCTAAAATTATTTTCGCTTTCGCGGAATTATTTAGCACCTGGTTATAAACCTCGACACGCTCATGAGCAGAATACTTGCTATGAAACACTGCAACTTGCTCTCCAAAGTAATTTTGAAGTCGTGTTACTAATTGAGTTGTTAATGCTATTTCTGGCAATAAATACAACACCTGTTGTCCTTTACTTATAACCGCTTCTATTAGTTTTACATATACTTCTGTTTTACCGGAAGATGTTATACCATGTAATAACACAACATTTTGTATTTGAAAACTGGTCTGAATTTCTTGCAATGCTTCAGTTTGATACTGATTTAATGCTTTTGAATCCTCTGTATCTTCACCATCATAAACGACGCGATCTGTTTGGATATGGTAATCCTCCAGAATATTTTTATCTATTAAAGCCTTTACGGTTGCAGATGACGCTTGACTTTCTGTAATCAAATCTGTTACTTTAACAGGTTTTTTGGTCTTTGCCGAAATAGAAAATAATGTAAGCACAACGTCACGTTGCTTTTTGGCTCGATTACTTAACGTTTCTAATAATTGATTTAAAGCGTCTTGAGAGCTGTATGCTTCTGTTAGCTTAACATACCTAACATATTTTGGTTTGTACTTATCGTAGATTTCTTCATTTAAAATAATGGCTTCTTTTTCTACTAATCGCTTAACAACAGGTAGCACATTTTTTTTATCCAAAATATTAGAAATATCCTGAATTTTAAGCGACGATTGATGCTGCAATGCTTCGTAAATCAAATACTCGTCGTCTTTTAAATCGTTCTCATTTAAATCTAAAGCATTGTTTTTACTTATTATAGTTTCGCTTTCAAGCAAAAAAGCATTTGGTAAAGCTGCGCGCATTACTTCGCCTTCTGTAGACATATAATATTTAGCAATCCAATGCCACAATTGTAATTGTGTTTGGGTTACAATGGGTTGTTCATCTAAAATTTGATGAATCTCTTTAGCCTCATATATAACAGGTGCTGTTTGATGTATTGCAGCGACAATACCTGTGTAAATTTTTGTTTTCCCAAAAGGGATAGACACACGCATACCAATAGTTAAAAACTCGCTTTCTGCTTGCGTGATACTATATGTAAAACGTTTTTCTAATGGTATTGGCAGTATGACATCTATAAAATGCAATGGTTAGGCTGTTGTGTTTAATTAATATATTATTGTATTCTTTCCCAATATTGTGTCGAGTAGAAAAAACCAATATAGCCTCTAACCTGAAGTTTTCCTTCATCTGTTACGATTAGTCTTAAATCGTACTCTTTACCATTTTGCGGATCTACGATAGTTCCGTTTTTAAAGTATTTACCATCTTTGGTCATACTTTTAATAATATCTAAACCTAAAATTGGCTTATTATAATCGTCACCTTTACACTTTACGCAAGGTAAGTCACGTCGATCTTTATTAAAAATCTCGATAATTTTACCAAAGACCTTTCCGTCTTTTTTGTAAATCTGAACAATAGACTTAGCCTCTCCAGTTTCGTCATCAATGGTTTTCCATTTACCTAAAATATCTTGTGCGTTTACTGAAAAACCAAAGATTAATACTATTACAATAATGATACTCTTTTTCATAATTAAAAACTTTTACGTAGTTGTTTTAAAGACATGTTTAACTCAAAACCCAATAACAAAATATTAGCATTAAGCCATAAATAAAATAATAAAATTAATAGTGCTCCAATTGATCCATATAACTCATTATACTGAGCAAAATTTTCAATATAAACACCAAATAAAAAGGAGGTTACTAAAATTAAAATGGTGGTAAATAATGCACCAATCGAGAAAAATTTAGACGACTTCCCTTCTGCTGTACCAAAATAGTACAACACTGCTGTTGCTATGTATACCATGACGACAAAAAATCCGTATTGTGCCAAAGTACTCCATATACTAACTTGCCTTTTGGCAATATAACCATGATTGGTTAAATTATCTATTACATAGATATTAAAATAACCTAAAACAGCAACGGTTATAATTAGTAAAAATGACAAAATTAACGCAATGCCTAATGCGTAAAAATACTGTTTAAACACATTGCGTGTTAATTGATCGTGATACGAGTTTTCAAACCCAGAAAACAAAGCATTAATACCATTAGCCATTAAAAAAATGGATAATAAAAATACGGATGATAATAATCCTCCATTTTGATTTCCGCCAATATTGTTAAATATATTATCCGAGAAAAAATCTGATGTGGTTGGCGGTAAAATAGACTCTAAAAACACCAAAAAATCTGTTTGAAAATCTTCTATTGGAATATAAGGAATAACAATAATTACAAATAACAAAAACGGAAATAACGCCATAAAAAAGCTATAAGCAATTGCACTTGCTCGTGCTGTTAAGGCTCCTCTAGCGATACCAATTATGTACAACTCTATTAAATCGTATAATGACAAACCCTCTAGTCCAGGCAGTTTAAACCTACCTAATAGCTTAACCAAAAGGTTAACCACAGGGATTTTACTAAGCTTTTCTTCTATTGCTTGAGACATTATTTAGATAAAATTATTGTACTGTTACAGGAAGTATTAATCAACTGCTTTTAAGCTTAAATCCATGTTATAAACCGAGTGCGTTAATGCACCAGAAGAGATAAAATCTACACCACATAAGGCATATTCTCTAATCGTTTTTTCATTAATACCACCAGAACTTTCTGTTAAACATTGATCACCAATTAATTTAACTGCTGTTTTAGTGTCTTCGTAATTAAAATTGTCTATCAAGATTCTGTAAACGCCATCCGATTTTAAAATCTCTTTAATTTCGTCTAAATCTCTAGCTTCTACAATTATCTTTAAATCACGATTGGTTTCTTTTAAATATTGCTTTGTTTTATCAATAGCTTTTGTAATGCCTCCTGCAAAATCTATATGATTATCCTTTAACATAATCATGTCATAAAGTGCAAATCTATGGTTTTCTCCTCCTCCAATTTTTACAGCCCATTTTTCAATAGCTCTAATACCTGGAGTAGTTTTACGTGTGTCTAAAACTTTAGTACCTGTGCCTTCTAACAAATCTACAAATTGTCTTGTTTTTGTTGCAATAGCACTCATACGTTGCATAGCATTTAATACTAAGCGTTCTGCCTTTAATATAGATTGTGATGCACCTGTAACATAAAATACAATATCACCATATTTCACTCTGCTTCCATCCTCAATCAAAGTCTCTACAACTAGGTTTGGATCTACATATTTAAATACTTGTTTAGCAAACTGGACACCAGCAATAATACCATCGTCTTTAACTAACAATTTTGCTTTACCTTCTGCAGTAGCAGGAATACAAGATAATGAGCTATGATCACCATCGCCAACATCTTCTCTAATCGCGTTGGTAATGATTAAATCTATTTCTTTATCAAATTGGGCTTGACTTATCATGTGTTTCTTATTTGATGTAAAAATAACAAATGCTTGTTGAATAATTATTTAAGAAACATTATTTTTGAAAATAAATCTATCACTATTGACCTTTAACAACTTACAAAACTAAGTTAGTAAGCCTCAAACCTAAATAATACAATTATGTTTAATCGTTCTACTTTTTTACTGCTATTAATTTTTCTTTTTTGCACTGCTATGCTTAGTCAAAACTCAGTTTACATTGATGAAGATTTTACAACAATGGATTCTATTAGCTATTATAAAAAATGTAAAGGGATTACAAAAAAATGTTTACAATACAAAACAGATAGTTTGACTGTAAACAAGCTTTCTCCAATGTATCGTTTTGGCAAATTAAAGGTTGATGAATACGATCAAATTAAAACCTTAATACAATCCAAGTCTAATAACACTAAGGAAAACAAATATATTGTTATAAAATATTATGATTCGATTTTTGGATTTGAAAGAGCAGAGAAAATTCATGCTAAACACAAAATAACAGAGTCTTTTAAAAGAAGTTCAGGCAAAGTTTATGTAAGACAAGTAAAAAGTCATCCGTTTAATGAAGACATATTTAAAGAAGAAAGAGCCGATTGGCAAAAAAGAAGAGAAAAATGTATTGAAAAATACGAAAAACGCTATCCATTAGATTTTGTTCATATGTACAAAACTGAAGAAAACGCTTTAAGTACTTACGTGGATTTTGAATGGATTAAAGATCAAGGTGCTTTTAAAAACAAGTTTTTTGACGTTCAGAATAATTATAACCTACTAATAATTAAATCTGATGGCGAATACTTTTTAAGTGGTGGACATCTGACAAATAGTAGATTTGAAAAACTACTTAAAACAGACGATTGGACAAAATTTAAAGCCGACCTTGAAGCGTCTAACACTAAAAATTTTACCGAAGGAAAAGGTATATTTAGTAAATATGAATTTTACCATAACAGCAAACACTGCTTTTAGTAATACATCAAACTAATTCTAAAATTAACATATGACTATCAAACTGCTTGCTATAGGCAAAACAGACAATAAACAACTACAACAGTTAATTGATGATTATACAAAGCGATTAGGCTTTTATATAGGTTTTGATTTAGAAATTATACCAGACTTAAAAAAAGTAAAAAACCTTAGCGAAGACCAACAAAAACAAAAAGAAGGCGAACTAATTTTAAGCAAACTTAAACCTACAGATATTTTAATATTACTAGACGAAAATGGCAAACAATTTGACAGCGTTGGTTTTGCAGATTATTTACAAAAACATATGAATTCTGGAGCAAAACAAATAGTATTCGTAATTGGTGGTCCTTATGGATTTAGCCCAGAAGTTTATGCCAAAGCACAAGGAAAAATATCGCTATCTAAAATGACATTTTCTCATCAAATGGTACGTCTATTTGTAATCGAGCAATTATATCGTGGCTTTACCATTTTAAGGAACGAACCATACCATCATAGGTAAATAAATTTAAATTAATAATCAAAAATTATATACATGCAACTTGTTTTTGCTACTAATAATCTAAATAAAGTTAAAGAAGTCCAAGCTTTAATTCCTGCGCACATAAAACTACTTACCCTAAAAGATATTGGATGCTTTGAGGATGTACCAGAAACCCAACCAGATATCAAGGGTAATGCTATACAAAAGGCAGAATATATAAAACAAAACTATGGTTATGATTGCTTTGCAGATGACACAGGATTAGAAGTAGATGCGTTAAATGGACAACCTGGTGTTTTTAGTGCCAGATACGCTGGACCACAACGCAACGACAGTGATAATATGGATTTATTATTAAACAATCTTAAAGATAAAAATAATAGAAACGCACAATTTAAAACAGTCATTGCGTTACACATAAATAACAAACTAGACACGTTTACTGGTATTTGTAAAGGCGAAATAACTACAGTTAAGCATGGAGAAAAAGGCTTTGGTTACGATCCAATTTTTAAACCAAATGGATACACATACACTTTTGCCGAAATGGAATTAACAGAAAAAAACAGCATTGGACATCGTGGTAAAGCAGTACAATTATTAGTCAATTTTCTTAATAATCTTTAAATAGGTTACAAGATTTAAAAAATTGAATTCAATTAAGCCAATAATTATCTTTTCAAGGTTAATTTCACTACTGTTTGCAATTCATTTATCATAGTCATAATAACACTTACGCCTTTTATTTACAGCACTTGCAGAGGATAAAATAATAAAAATTGAATATCAGAAATAAAAACGTACCTTTGCACCTTGAAAAACCCAAGAGGGTTATTTTATTCCTCAGAGAGAGGATGTGTTATTAGAAGTTTAGGTTAAGTATATTCAATGCGCTTCTATTTGTAACACCAAACAGATTGACATTGAAATACATACTATAAAAGAATGAGCACATTCCAAGATTTAGGTCTAAACGAAGATCTATTAAAAGGTATTGCAGATTTAGGTTTTGAAACACCATCTGAAGTACAAGAAAAAGCAATCCCAATTTTATTAAACCAAGAAACAGATTTAGTAGCGTTAGCGCAAACTGGAACTGGTAAAACTGCAGCATTTGGTTTTCCAATGTTACAAAAAATTGATGTAGACAGCCGTACTACACAAGGGTTGATATTATCTCCAACTCGTGAGCTATGTTTACAAATTGCTAACGAGATGAAAGCCTACGGAAAACACCTTAAAGGGTTAAACGTTGTTGCTATTTATGGAGGATCAAGCATTACTGATCAAGCAAGAGAAGTAAAAAGAGGTGCACAAATTATTGTAGCAACTCCTGGTCGTATGAAAGATATGATCAACCGTCGTTTAGTAGATATTACTAAAATTCAATATTCTGTTTTAGACGAAGCAGATGAGATGCTAAACATGGGTTTTAAAGAAGATATTACAGATATTCTAGCTGGTACTCCTGAAGACAAAAACACGTGGTTATTCTCTGCAACTATGCCAAAAGAAGTGGCAAGTATTGCAAGAGATTTTATGAACAGCCCACAAGAAATTACTGTTGGTCATAAAAACCAAAGTACAGATAACGTATCGCACGAATACTATTTAGTAAATGCACGTGATCGCTACCAAGCTTTAAAACGTTTAGCAGATGCTAATCCAGATATTTTTTCAGTTATATTTTGTAGAACAAAACGTGATACTCAAAAAGTAGCAGAAAACTTAATCGAAGATGGTTATAGTGCTGGAGCATTACATGGTGATTTATCACAAAACCAACGTGACATTGTCATGAAACAATTTAGATCTCGTCAAATCCAAATGCTTGTTGCAACAGACGTTGCTGCACGTGGTATTGATGTAGATGATATTACACACGTAATTAACTACCAATTAAGTGACGAAATAGAAACTTACACACACCGTTCTGGTCGTACAGGTCGTGCAGGTAAAACTGGTGTATCAATGGTAATTGTTTCAAAAAGTGAAGTACGTCGTTTAAAAAGTATCGAACGTATTATCAATCAAAAATTTGAATTAAAAGAAATTCCTAACGGAATGGAAATTTGCGAAGTACAATTAATGTCTTTAGCAAACAAAATACATAACACAGAAATTAATCACGAAATTGACAAGTATTTAGAGGACATCAACACGTTGTTTGCTGATACGTCTAAAGAAGAGTTAATTAAAAAATTCTTTTCTGTAGAGTTTACACGTTTCTTTAATTACTATCAAAAATCTAAAAACCTAAACGTTACAGCTGGAGACTCTGGACGTGATGGTGGTCGTGAAGGAAGATCACAATCCTCTGGAAGTGCTGCACGTTACTTTATTAACGTTGGAGAAAAAGATGGTTATGACTGGATGAAATTAAAAGATTTCTTAAAAGAAGTTTTAGATCTAGGTCGTGATGATGTATTTAAAGTTGATGTTAAAGAAACATTCTCTTTCTTTAATACTGAAAAAGAACACCAAGAAAAAGTCTTAGCATTTTTTACAGACTACAAGGACAACGGACGTTTTGTTAATGTAGAAGTTACAGAAGACAGAGGCGGAAGTCGTGGTGGTCGTGATAGAAACCGTGGAGGTGGCGGAAGACGTCGCGATGGTGGAAGTGGTGGCGGAAGACGTCGTGACGATAAACCAAGAGGAGAAAGACGATCGTCTAGAAGAAGCGATGACAGTTCTGGTAACAGAAGTGACAGACGCAGAAGTAGCGATAGTAGTTCTGAGAGATCTAGTCGTTCTAACAGAGATAAATCAGAGTTTAAAACCTCGCACTCTAGACCTACACGCTCTAGACGTAAAGATTAATACAACCTACTAGTTAACTTAAAATTAAACCTTTTTGTTAATATTTAGTCAAAAATAAAAGAAGACGCTATTTATAGCGTTTTCTTTGTTATTTTTATAACTGAAATTTCATACATGAAGTACTACTTATTTATTTTACTAGTTGGTTTAAGCACAACTTTTGGTTTTTCTCAAACTAAAAAAGAAAACACAAAAGCAGTAACTTCTATCAAAAAAAGTATTGACTCTACTGCTGTAAAAGCAGAATCTACTGTCAAAGGTATCATTATTGATGCCACTTCAAGACAACCCTTAGAAAACGTAAACATTGTTAATCTAAATCAAGTTATAGGTACAGCTACAAATGATAAAGGTGAATTTGAATTGCGTGCACAAGCAAATGATACCCTTCACCTATCCTATTTAGGTTTTAAATCCATTAAAGTTAAAGTAACCAATGACTGGGTTGATCAAATCGAAAAATCTACTATTACATTAACAGAGTTAGCTTTAGCTCTAGAAGAAGTTGTTGTTACTGGATTAAAGTTAACAGGTTATTTAGAAGTAGACATTAAGCAAGTAAATATAAACACAAATTATAGATATAGTATTTCGGGTCTTTCTAATGGTTATGAAGCCGGAAAAAAGCAACCTAGTGCTGTAACTAAGGTTTTAGGATCAATATTTAATCCGCTTGACTTTTTATACAACACCTTTAGTAATAAAGGGAAAGAGCTTAGAAAGCTAAAAAAAATGAAAGAGGATGATAATATACGCAACACGTTAGCTACACGCTTTGACAGAGAAATGTTGATAGCATTACTTGGTGTTAATAAAATTGATTTAGACGAAATTGTTAGCCAATGTAACTACTCTGAAGAGTTTGTAACAACAGCTAACGACTTACAAATATTAGATGCTATTAGTGAGTGTTATGAAGAATATAAGGTTTTAAATCGTGGTCGTAAAAAAAGACTATAATTAAACTATTATACAAGAAATACAAAAATGCTCAAATTAAATTAATTTGAGCTTTTTTTATATACTAAATCAAAGTCAATCACGATTTGTCGCTGTAAAATCGCGCAACTATGTCGTCATAACTCTTAATTGTTTTTTTACACCAATCTAGTCTTTTTTCTAACTTTTCATCTTCAGTTAATTGCCAATTAATATCTGTTTTTTTTAATTTAGATGTTGCATGTTGTAAAATAATTGCAGCACTAACAGATATGTTTAAACTTTCAGTAAAACCAACCATTGGTATTTTTAAAAAGCTATCTGCTTGATTTAAAACAGCATCAGATAAGCCTTCCGTTTCTCTTCCAAAGAAAAAACACGCTTTTTTAGTGACATCAAAATCATACAAATCACAATCATCTGTATGTGGTGTTGTTGCTACAATTTGATACCCTTTTTGTTTTAAGTTTTTAATACAATCTGTTACAGTATCAAAACGGTTTAAGTCTACCCATTTTTGCGCTCCCATGGCTATTTCACCATCAATACTTTTACTATTAGTTTCTTCTACAATATTTAATTCTTGTAAGCCAAAAACATCACAAGTACGCATGACAGCACTAGTATTGTGTAATTGGTAAACATCTTCTGTTGCGACAGTAAAATGTTTTGTACGTTGATCTAAAACTTGTTTAAAACGTGCTAATCTATGGTCTGTTAAATAGGTTTCTAGATGTTGTAATAATTGTAAGTCTATCATGGTATAAAAATAAAAAACCTGATGGTATTAGCATCAGGTTTTTAAATAGTTTAATATTATAATTAATTGGCTCCTATGTTACCTTGTGCTAGTATAACCCCTAAATTAGTTGCGCTTAAGTGCACATTAACGTATCCATTTACAGTAAAAACATCGTCAAACCCAAATGGTGTACCGTTATCTAATTGTGCCACATTAGTTTTACTAATTCTAGAAACTACAGGATTAAATGTAAAAGCAATAGCTCCTGGTGCTGTTGCTACACTTCCTGAATGGATATGTGCTGGATGTACACCTCCTTCAGGACTTCCTATTAAAGATATTTCAGCAAGAGCTTCTCCATTAACGCGTTCAGTAAAGGTTATGGTTCCAGAAATATCACTTACATCAACTTCGCTTAAAGGATAACTAAAAGTATTTGTTGTTAATATATTTTGACCAATATCTGACTGTGTTACAATAACGTTGCTTGTTTCGCTTTGATTGATCACAATATTTCCATCAAAGTCTAATAAGGCTTCATAAGATATCGTGGTACCATCTTCTAGTTTAGAAAAGGTGGTTCTGCTTTTTCCAGAATTACCATCAATAGGAACTAAATTTATTGCTACTTGGCTATTTGCACCATCATAATCTGCTGCTGTGTCAAAAGCGATTTTGGCAGGATAAAACTGATTAGTTTCGGTTCCAACCAAATTAACTTCGATAGTTATTGTACTGTTGGAATTTTTAAAATATTCTATTGTTCCAAAGATATTAGAATCACCAAATGCTTCGATATTAAAAATTTCTGAAGCTATAGATGTTATTTGTTCTGAAGCATCATCATCAGAACAATTGGTAAATAATGTAATAGAAATACAAAGAAAAAGATACTTGAGGGTTTTCATGGATTAATTTTTTAAAATGAATAACTTAAATTTTTTACTAAGCTTTAAGATATTAAAGGGAATTAATCTTAAGTTTATAATCGAAATTCAAATGTAGTAAAAAAAATGAAACATCTAGTAGTACTTACAGGTGCAGGTATTAGTGCTGAAAGCGGAATTAAAACGTTTAGAGGTGCAGATGGGCTTTGGGAAGGTTATGACGTTATGCAAGTAGCCTCTCCAGAAGGCTTTGCTAATAATCCAGCATTAGTCCTAGAATTTTACAACCAACGTAGACGTCAACTATTACAAGTAAAACCTAATAAAGCACATTTAGAGTTGGCTAACTTAGAAAAACATTTTAAAATTACTATAATTACTCAAAATATTGACGACTTACATGAACGTGCTGGAAGTACAAATGTTATCCATTTACATGGCGAATTATTAAAAGTGCGAAGTACTAAAACCGAAACTAACATTTTAGATTGGAAAAAAGATTTAAACCTTGGTGATTTAGACAGTAATGGTCATCAATTACGACCACATATTGTATGGTTTGGAGAAGCTGTACCTTTAATAGACAAAGCTGTAGAGGTTTGCGCTACTGCAGATAAGCTGCTAATCATTGGTACCTCTTTACAAGTATATCCTGCTGCCAGTTTAATTCATTATGTCCCAGAAAATACACCTACTTTTTTTATAGATCCTGACCCTTCAATTTCTAGCACAAAAAACTTAACTGTCATTGCAGAAACTGCTACTAAGGGTATTGACACATTTATCTCTGTTTTATAATTATGAGATATTGGCTTGTAGTATTAATTTTGTTTTTATGTACAATTGTAGTTGGTCAAAACACAGTACTTTCATTTAGAGAAAATCTATTACTAAAATCAAATATTAACACGCAAAACGAATCCTTTTCAATACAAAACAACAACCAATCTATTCTTGTTAATGCTAACAATACCTATCGGTTAGAAGTTGGTGCTAACTATAAATTTTTAGGATTAAAAATCGGATTTTCGCCAAGCAGCAGATCTTCTGATTTTAAATCAAAATTTTTGAATTCGCAATTAAATATCTTTATTAAACAGTGGATACAAAGTTTTGAGTATAGAAAAGTAAAAGGTTTTTATCAAGAAAACAATGCGCAGTTGTTGGCTCAATTTCCTGATTTAAAAACAACAAGTTGGCTTGGTACAACATCTTATGTTTTAAATGATAATTTTTCGTTGAAACATTTAACACATCTAAATGAATGGCAACGAGAAACAGCTGGTAGTCTTGTCCCAACTTTAAAATACGGTTTTAATAGATTAAGTAATATTATTGATTATCAAAAAGTCGCAGAAAATAGTTTTGACCTTTCCTTTGCTCCTGCTTACTATTATACTTGGGCCTTCAAGGATCATTGGTTTATATCCTCATCTATCGCTCCAGCTGTAGGTGTTAGGTTTACTACCGAAAAACTAAACACTGCTATAAATAAAGACACTTTTATATCGCGAGCATTAGATTTAACATTACAATTTGGATATACTTCTGAAACGATAAGTGCAGGAGCTAGTTTTAATTTTGACTCCAATGCTATTAATAAGGATCTGACACAAAGTATGGTTAACGATAAAAGTTATGCTAGTCTTTATTTTGGTTATAGGTTTACGCCTCCAAATTTTTTAAAACGAACGGTAGAACAAATAGAATCCACCATAGGCTTATAAAAAACAATCAAACAATTTGAAAACCAACAGGTTAAATATATTTAATCAAATTAGTTATTATGGTTAAGGTGTTATATATTTAATCAATAATCGCTATTAACCAACCACTAAATAAATATGAATACTAAGAAGATAGACCTTCTTAATATTGGACTTATTACCATATCATTATTGATTGCAATAAAAATTCCTTTTGAATTGTTTTTGTTCTCTTATGCTATTTTAGGACCATTACACTATTTAACCGAAATTAATTGGTTAAAAGAACGTAATTACTTTGTACAGAAAAATATAAAGTGGACGTATTTTTTTACTGTTTTTGCCATAATACTGGCTATATATCCTGTTTACAAATTTTTAGATTTAGGCTTAAATAATAGCTTTAATGATCTTTTAAAATTAATAAACCAAAACACAAACGCTTTACTGTTAATAGGATTTTTTCTTGCTGTAGGATTAATATTTGTTAGCAAGGTTAAACATCTAATACTCATATTATTTATTGCTATAGTATTAGCCTTCACTTTAACATTGTATGTGCCAAAATACTTGTTATTTGTTGGGCTATTTTTACCAACGCTTATACATGTGTATCTGTTTACTTTTTTATTTATAATTTTTGGAGCTTTAAAAGCTAAAAGCAAGTATGGATTTATATTGGCTTTTATATTATTGTGCGTTCCTATTATTATTTGGCAAATTCCGATAAATGCCAAAGGTTATAATTTGTCACAAAGTGCTATTGACACTTATGTAGATAGTAACATGATGGGAGTAAACAGTACTATAGCTGGCTTTTTAAATCTATTTGAAAACGGAAAATTTTATGCACTATCTGAAGTAGGTTTAAAGATCCAAATATTTATAGGTTTTGCGTATACCTACCATTATTTAAATTGGTTTTCAAAAACATCAATAATAGGTTGGCAAAAAGCTATTTCTGTTAAAAAAGGGTTTTTAATATTAGGTATATGGATAGCTTCTGTTGCATTATACTTATATGACTATAAAACTGGATTAGTTGCTTTATTCTTTTTAAGTTTTTTGCACGTATTTTTAGAGTTTCCTTTAAATGCTCTAACTATAAAAGAAGTCTTTTCTATTAAAAACTATAAGCTAAAATAGCTATTTCATTAAATTAATATCTGCAATACTTTTAATACGGTTTCGTTCTAAAAAGGCATCAATAGTTTCAAAATGCTCAATAACACGCTGGTCTTTAAATTCGAAAACTTTTTCTGATAAACCTTGTAAAAAATCTCTGTCGTGAGACACCAAAACTAATGTACCATCAAAAGATTTTAATGCTTCTTTTAAAACATCTTTAGATTTTAAATCTAAGTGGTTTGTTGGCTCATCTAGTATTAATAAATTAACAGGTTCTAATAATAACTTAACCATTGCTAATCTTGTTTTTTCTCCTCCAGATAGCACACCTACTTTTTTATCAATATCATCGCCTTTAAACATAAAACGACCTAAAATATTTTTAATTCCAGTCCTAGCGTCACCTTTAGCAACCTCATCTACAGTTTGAAAAACCGTTAAATCATTATCTAACAAAGCTGCTTGGTTTTGTGCAAAATAACCGACTTGCACGTTGTGTCCAAGACTACACGCTCCATCATAATCAATTTGACCCAAAATAGCTTTAATCATAGTAGATTTACCTTCTCCATTACGTCCAACAAAACTAACTTTTTCGCCTCTTTTAATAGACATATTAGCGTCACTAAACACAACGACATCGTCATATTTTTTTGTCAAATTTTGTACAGATACTGGATAATCTCCTGATCTTGGTGCTGGCGGAAAGCTAAGTTTTAAAGCTGAGTTATCAACTTCATCAATCTCTATAATTTGTAGCTTTTCAAGCATACGCTCTCGTGATGTGACTTGGTTTGTTTTAGAGTAAGTCCCTTTAAAACGCTCAATAAAAGCCATATTGTCTGAAATAAATTTTTGTTGCTCTTGATAGGCTTTAATTTGATGACTACGTCTATCTTCTCTTAACTGTAAATAATGACTATAATTAGCCTTATAGTCGTAAATACGACCCATTGTTACCTCAATAGTACGATTAGTTATATTATCAATAAAAGCTCTGTCATGCGATATTACCATTACTGCATTAGCTTTATTAACTAAAAAGTCTTCTAACCAAATAACAGATTCTATATCAATATGGTTTGTTGGCTCATCTAATAAAATTAAATCTGGCTTTTGTAATAAAATTTTAGCTAGCTCAATACGCATACGCCAACCACCAGAAAACTCGTTAGTTAAACGCGCAAAATCTTCTTGTTTAAAACCTAAGCCTTTAAGTGCTTTTTCTACTTCGGCATCGTAATTAACATCCTCTAAAGCATAATATTTTTCGCCTAAATCTGATACTTTTTCAATGATAGCCATGTACTCATCACTTTCATAATCTGTTCTAGTTTCTAAAGCTTTATTAAGCGCTTCCATTTCGTCACGCATAGCATAAACGTGCTTAAACGCTTTTGCTGCTTCTTGAAAAACAGTACAATCATCCTCTGTCAATAAATGTTGCGGTAAATAAGCAATAACAGCGTCTTTAGGTGCTCTTACATGACCTCTTGTAGGCTTTTGTTCGCCTGCAACAATCTTCATCATAGTTGATTTACCTGCACCATTTTTACCCATTAAAGCGATTTTGTCTGTTGGATTAATTACAAAAGACACATCACTAAACAAGGCGGTTCCGCTAAACTCTACTGCTAAATTATCTATAGAAATCATAGTCTGTTTTTTAAAGTTGCGAAAGTAATAAAAAGTGTGGATTTACTTCTATTTAATATTTGATTTTGTCTGTTATTTCAAGTACCTTCGATAATATTCTAACCCTTTTATAATTTAGACAACTATCAATTTATCTCAAACCCATATTGTACCTAAACAACATGTACCAATAAGACTTCAAGATTATGGTGTTGGTATTTTTGAAGCTGCATTAACAAAATCTGCTTTAAAAAAAGTTTTAAAAAAGCAATACATAACTGTAAATGGTAACATTGCAACGTCTGCAACTTATATTAATGGAGGTGAAACTATTTGCTTAACAATAACACAAGATGCACCTCCAAGAAAAAGTCTAACGTTTAAATTAGAGGTTTTATTTGAAGATGATTATCTAGCTGCTATACACAAACCAGCAGGTATTTTGGTTAATGGTAATAGCTTTAAAACTATAGCCAATGCACTAACACAAAATATAACTAGAAGTACACTTAGCGACGTTGCAAAACCACAGCCTGTGCATAGATTAGACTTCCCAACCACTGGTATTTTACTAGTTGGTAAAACTAGTAGTAGCATACGTGCCTTAAATACTTTGTTTAAAAACAGAGCGATAAAAAAAACGTACTACGCAGTAACTATAGGTACTATGGAACACGAAGGTTTTATTACCACTACTGTAGATGGTAAAACTTCAAAATCAAAATATAAGGTACATCAAACGATAGATTCTAAACGTTTTGGAAAATTAAATTTAGTCCAATTAGAGCCTTTTACTGGAAGAAGACATCAATTACGCAAACATCTTTTTAGTATAGGCAACCCTATTTTAGGTGACAAAGATTATGGCTTTGAAAATTTAATATTAAAAGGAAAAGGTCTATATCTACATGCTTATTCTTTACAATTTATCCATCCTTTTACAAATGAAAGCTTATATTTAAAGGACCAATTACCTAAACGTTTTAAAAAGTTATTTGCTGACATTTAATTTTTATTTAATTTAAAAAAGAAACCTCCCACAAATGACACGCTTCCATTTTACAAATTTTATTATTATAGCTGCTACTGTATTATTAATTATTAATATTTATGATTTAGATTTTAATAATATTAAAAATGGACCATTTAGCGGAATCGTATCTAATCTTCTTATAATTATAGCCATGATACTTACCAGGAGAGATATAAAAAAGAGAGAGAGCAAAAACTAACTTTTAAGACTAATTAGCTGTTTTAGAGACTATAAATTATAAATACGGTAATTTATTATAACTTTCTAACACTCAATTCAAAACAAAATAGTACTTTCGCGCCTTATTAAAAAAAAGCATCTGTTATGAAGCGTATTAATGAGTACAAAAAACTATTTAACGTAGATCAAGATTTATCTTTAAAAACGTTAAAATCGTCTTACCGTAATTTGGTTAAAGAATGGCATCCTGATAAGTTTCAAGCAGGTGATGAAAAAGCGCAAGAA
Source organism: Olleya sp. UBA1516 (assembly GCF_002323495.1). Lineage (NCBI taxonomy): Bacteria > Pseudomonadati > Bacteroidota > Flavobacteriia > Flavobacteriales > Flavobacteriaceae > Olleya > Olleya sp. UBA1516. Next base: position 86,602 of record NZ_DCQO01000011.1, on the reverse strand, counting down.
GCAGAATTAATGAGTCGTAAGGTTATTGATGGATACCACTTTTTAGTTAGTATCTCTCCAGAAACTATTGAGGCTAATAAAGAAGAATACGCAGTAACAATTACTAGTCCTATTATGGATTGGAAGCATAAAGGATTGTTATTAGAAGTTACTTTTTTAAATGGAGATACTTATGAGTACTTTGGTGTAAATAAAGCATTATACATTAAGTTTTCTCAAAGCGACAAGCAAACACGTTTTGCTAAACGTAGTATTTTTAATTCTTTTCCTTACAGAAAAATTAAAAAGAGTGAAGTTACAGCTTAATTGCTAATACTTAATACACATAAAAAAAGAGCTAAAATTTTAAATTTTAGCTCTTTTTTATTTAATATTATATGACTACTAATTTTTAACTCTTTAATCTTTAGTCTTTAGCCTTAGGTTTATTTTTTTCTTCAATCCATTTGCTCATAAACTTAGTACTTTGCATTGTATGATGCATTAGCATTTGCCCATAAAAATGTTGCTGCCTATGCACTTTTAATCCTGCTTTAAGCAATTCTATTTTATATAAAACATCCTTGGTATAAATAGCTTTATCATACAATGTATTAATAATCATAAATCCATTTTTTTGCTTCCCATTCCAATAAATTTTATTAGAATACAACTCCACTGCTTGCTTAGCAAAATTAACAGGATCATCAGCAATAAAAGCATTAGTATCTTTTAAGGTTCCGTACATACCTTCTGCTCCAATAGTTGTGGTAACACATGGTGTACCATTTAACATCGCATCTATTAATTTTCCCTTAAGTCCTGCACCAAAACGTAAAGGTGCTAAACAGACTTTAGCGTCTTGCATAACCTGATTAACATTGTCCGTAAAACCTTTTATTAAAAATCCTTCTTTTGGATTATGTAATTGCATTGCTTTTTCTGACACGTAGGATCCATACACATGCATTTCGGCTTTAGGTAATTCCTTTTTAATAAGAGGCCAAATATTAGATTTTAAAAACATGACTGCATCAACATTAGGTTTATGCATAAAATTACCAATGGTAATAAAATGGTTTCTGTCTTTAAATTTAGGGCTATTTCTTTGGGCTTCTGGCGATACAGGATCTAATAAAAATGGTAAATAATATAATAGATGCTCATCTATTTTAAATTGATTTACTAATATCTCTACCTCTACTTGTGATATAATAAATGATAAATCGCAACGTAAAATACTTGCAATTTCGCGTTTAGCAGTATCATTTTGCAAGTAATTTTTATCAAAAATAGCTTGATCTTTAAACGCTTGCTCACGTCCTTTACGCAAACAATGTAAATCTTCGGTATCTAAGATACGTAAGGCATCAGGACATTGTTCTGCCACACGCCAACCAAACTGCTCCTCCACCATAAATCTATCAAAAATAACTATGGATGGATTTAGGTCTTTTATAAATGTATCAAAACTAGCATCGTTTAATACAATGTTTTTTATGGTAACACCAATACTTGATAAATCAAATGCATTATCCGATTTAGCACAAGCACTAGCAAAAGTAATGTCATAATTAGCTGATTGAAATACTTCAATCAATTGCATCATCCTACTTCCTGCTGCAGAACTTTTAGGTTCTGGCCAAACAAATCCAATTATTAAAACTTTTGGTGCCAATTGAGGGATATTTTAGATATTAAAATTTATTCTGCTTTTGGTGCTAATGCATAGCCCATCCTAACTTGATTTACCCAATCCACTACTGCTTTTATTTGCGAATCGGATAATTTAGCGTCTCCATGCGTCCAAGTATAACTTGGTAATGGCATTTTCTTTTCTTCAACTTCTTCTGCAAGTTCTTCAAATTTATGGTCTTTACGTTTTATAGAGTAATCTGACCATTTAGAAAAATCTAAATGTTTTTTACCGTCTTCAATGTGTTCATTCAACCAAAAATTTATTGGTGTAATTTTATCATACCATGGATATTTAGTATTACTGCTATGACAATCAAAACAGGTAGTTTCAAGAATGGTTTTAACTTCTGGAGAAGGTTTTGTTTCGTTTAAAAAAGCGGTTAAATCTTCAGTATTACCTTGGTTTTTTTCAGGCGAAAAAAATTGTGCAACTATAAAAACCAGTAATAAAACTAGTCCAATCTTTTTAAGTAATTTCATTTTAGTTATTTTTAGACTTTAAAAATAACAAATCTTTGACGACTGACGCTTTATATCAAGAATTAAATTATGTTAATCATTCTCGTGAAAAGCGTTTGTATTATGCACACATGTTATTGGCTAATACCAGTTTGATTCCTAAAATTTTAGATATTACCTTTAAGGTAGATGATAAAATATCTCCAAGAGCTGCTTGGGTTTTAGAGTTTATGTGTAAAGAAAACCTAGAAGCCTTAATCCCTTATTTAGATACATTTACAGAAAACATGGGTCGTGTGCACTTAGATTCGGCAGAAAGACCTGTTGCAAAAATTTGCGAATATATTGCTATTGCCTACTATGGTAAAACGCCTTCTAAATTAAAAGAGGCCTTACTTCCGAGACATCGGGAAAAAATTATTGAAGCTTGTTTTGATTGGTTAATTACAGATGCTAAAGTTGCTGCAAAAGCGTATAGCATGAATACTTTATTTTTGTTTGGTAAGGACTATGATTGGGTCCATCCAGAATTAACAACCATTTTGGAACGTGATTTTGCTTCTCAAAGTGCTGCTTTTAAAGCCAGAGCAAAGCAAATTTTACATAAAACTAAAAAATAAAAATTGTTATTTTAATTAATTCTTAAAGCGTAATCCTTTAGTCTTCCCGTTAAAAAAACTATATTTATAGCTTGTTAAAAAACAACTATTTTTATGTCTTTAAATCAACTTAATGCGATCTCTCCAATTGATGGTCGTTACCGAAATAAAATTGAAAAACTACAAGATTTTTTCTCTGAAGAAGCACTAATTAAATACCGTGTTTTAGTAGAAATTGAATACTTTATTGCTTTATGCGAAGTGCCACTACCACAACTTAAAGGTGTAGATTCTAGTAAATTTGAAGCATTGCGTGACATTTACAAATCGTTTACTACTGAAAATGCTCAGGCTATAAAAGATATTGAAAAGGTTACCAACCATGATGTTAAAGCGGTTGAGTATTTTATAAAAGAACAATTTGATGCTTTAGGTTTAAGCGAATTTAAAGAGTTTATACACTTTGGATTAACGTCTCAGGACATTAACAACACAGCAATCCCATTAAGTATTAAGGATGCTATGAATGAGGCTTACGTACCAGAATACTTAAATGTTTTAAAAGAATTAAAGCGTCTTGCTAAAGATTGGAAAGATATACCAATGCTAGCTAGAACACATGGTCAGCCAGCGTCTCCAACCCGTTTAGGTAAAGAAATTGAAGTATTTGCTGTACGTTTAGAAGAGCAATTTAACTTATTAAATGATATCCCAAGTGCTGCCAAATTTGGTGGTGCAACCGGAAATTTTAATGCACATAAAGTGGCTTATCCTAGTATAGATTGGAAAACTTTTGGAGGTACATTTGTACAAGAAAAACTAGGTTTATACCACTCGTTTCCAACTACACAAATCGAGCATTATGACCATATGGCTGCGTTGTTTGATTGTTTAAAACGTATTAATACCATTATTATAGATTTAGATAGAGATATTTGGACCTATGTATCTATGGACTACTTTAAACAAAAAATTAAAGCTGGAGAAGTTGGTAGTAGTGCTATGCCACATAAAGTAAACCCAATAGATTTTGAAAACAGTGAAGGTAACTTAGGAATAGCTAACGCTATTTTTGAACATTTATCTGCAAAATTACCTATTTCAAGATTACAACGTGACTTAACTGATAGTACTGTTTTACGTAATGTTGGTGTCCCTTTTGGTCATACTTTAATTGGTTTTGGATCAACGCTTAAAGGTTTAGGTAAATTATTATTAAACCAAGCTAAATTTGAAGCTGACTTAGAAAACAATTGGGCTGTCGTTGCAGAAGCTATACAAACTATTTTAAGACGTGAAGGTTATCCTAATCCTTATGAGGCTTTAAAAGGATTAACTAGAACTAATGAAGCGATTAATAAAACCTCTATTTCAAATTTTATTGATACCTTAGACGTGAGTGAAGCTATTAAAACAGAATTAAAAGCCATATCACCAAGTAATTATACAGGAATATAACATGTTTAATGACAAGACATCTTTAATACTTTGCACTGTAACCGTTTTACTTTTATTTATTGGAGGTATTACAGACTTATTAAGTAATCCGATTTACGTTGGGTTGGTTGTTATTGTTTATTTAACCGTTATTTTAAACCTTGTGCTAGTTAAAAAGTCCAGTAATGGAGACGATGACTTTTTTGAAACAAAAATTAAAAAGTAAAAACAACAGGTTTATTGTTATAATATAAAAAAAGGCTTATCCAATGGATAAGCCTTTTTTATTAAAAGTAATGTAATTATTATTTAAAAAAGCTAGTTAAGCTTTTAAGTTGTGCTTGATCTATGTCTGCGTTTTTAAGTTTGTCGCTTAGCTTGATTAACTCTTCAGGCTTCATGTTATCACCTAAAATTCTAACGATAGTAAATCCAAAATCATTGGAGCTTGCAAGTACTAAAAACTCGTCAATTGCATCTGCGTTACCTAATGTACTCACTTTTACATTAACACCTTTGTCTTTAAACTCCATTAACTCTTCATACTTTTCGTTATTAAAAACTTTTTTAGCTTTTTGTAACTCTGTTTTATAGCTTTCTAGGTTATTATCTTTAATTCGGTAAGCTAAAATGTCTAGTTTATCTACAGATTGATATGCTTTTTGCTCGTCTGGATTTAAGTTAGCTTTAGAAAAATCTATTACATCTGCAGATACGTCATAGGACATAAAAGCTGGTAACTCTTGATGATCTACAAAATAGGTTTGTATAGAGTTTTGGTCTTTACAACTTACTAGAACAATACTTAAAGCAAGAAATGTTATTACGGTTTGGAAGGTTTTTTTCATGGGTTTATTTTTTAATTTTCTTTTTTAACTCCTCTCCTCCTGGAAGATTCATTTTTTGAGTTAATTTAGAAATTTGGTTTAAATCAATATCACCTGTTAAAGAGATTACTACAGTTTCGATAGTACGCTTTTCTCCATTAATTTCAATATCAGAATCTTTCATTGCTGCTTCTAATCCATTAATAAACATTAACAACTCACTTACATGGTCACTGTCTTTTCCTTCTTTTACATAAAACTTCATGACCACTCCATTGTCCTTAACCTCCATTAATTCTTCTAAAACAGCGCTGCGTGTTGCAACCCATTTAGTGATGTCCTTAGCTATAGTTTTGTCACCTGTTGCCATAGTTTTAAAACTAGTAATACTATTTACCATATCCATATAAGCTTTAGCTTCAGCATCATTTGTATTAATATCTATTTTTGCTAACATCTGAAACATTTTAGGTTTGATGGACACATAACTTACTTTGTCATCATCACTATATTTTTCAAAAATATCCTGAGCCATACCTGTTAATGGCATTAATAATATGGCTAATACTGTAATTGTTATATATTTTTTCATTGTATTTGGTTTTAAATTTTAATATTATTTTATGTTTCTAATTTTTAAAATACGTCCTATTGGGTTTTCCATTTCTTTTAAATAGTCAACTTGTGTGCCAGCCTTATTAATTTCACCTAAATAACTAACTTGTGCAGTTCCTTTATTAAAGGTTTTGGAGACCAACTCTAGATAAGCTTTAGCTTGATTATAGGCTATCCTATCAGCTTCTGTAATTACCTCTTCTTTTGGTCTAGTCAGATAAATACCAACCATTAACACTGCTACTGCTGCAACGCTTAACCACTTAAAATTAATTTTCTTTTTAGTGTTTAGTGGTACGTGTTTAGTAAAAGTCTCCTGTTGGTTTACCGTATAATACCCAAAAATTGCTTTATAATACTCTAAATGCGGAGCGACAGTCTCTTGGTTAAAATAGTCTTTTAACTGTGCTTCTTCTTGTAGAGTGGTTTGACCATTCTCGTACTTTTCTAGTAAGTCTTCTATATTATTTAACACCATAATTATGTGTACTTGTTAATTTTTCTCTTATTATTTTTCTAGCTCTAGATAGTGCTACACGTACTGCTGTAGGATTCATATCTAACATTTTTGCTATTTCGTCAAAATCATATTGCTCAATATCTCTTAATTGTACTACCATTTTTTGTTGTTCTGGTAGATCTTCAATAATCTTTGCTACCCATTGTAAACTATCATTTAATTCTATTTGTTTTTGTAGTGCTACATTGTGGTCTTGATAATTACTATGTACTATTTTTAAATTTTGCGATTGCTTGGATTTTAATTTATCCAAACAAAAGTTTTTGGTCATGGTCATAGAAAATGCTTCTACATTTTTATAATTTTCTATTTGACCTTTGTTTCGCCATAATTTTAACAACACCTCCTGAGTGGCATCTTCTGCTTCCTCTCTAGAGACTAGCAATCGTTTTGCTAAACGAAAGACCTTATCTTTAAAAGGCATTACTAATTTTAAAAACTCTGACTGCGTCATTTTGGTTGGTTGGTTTCTATTACGACGAACAACTATTATAATTGTTACAATTTATTTTCAATATAAAATAAAGTAAGTACTTTTATATTGAAAAAGAACCTTTAGCGCTATGAAAATTATTAATATAAAACACCTAGTACTTTTACTTCCGTTTATTATTTTAGGTTGTTATGAAGATGTGGACGACAACCCAATCTCTGACACAGAGATTAAAGATTTTATTTGGTCTGGATTAAATACTTGGTATTACTGGCAAGATCAAGTTACGGACTTAGCAGATGACCGATTTTTAGACTCTGCAAACTATACTCAGTTTTTAAATAGTTTTGATACGCCTGATCAAATGTTTTATAGCTTATTATCTGATCAAGACCGTTTTAGTTGGATTGTAGACGATTATTTTGCTTTAAACAACGCTTTAAATGGTGTATCTAAAAGCAACGGAATGGAATTTGGTGTTGGTTTAATTGATGGTGGCAGCAATGCTTTTGGTGTTGTACAATATGTATTACCAAATACAAGCGCATCTACAAACAACTTACAACGTGGAAACTTTTTTTTAACCGTAGACGGAATACAATTAACTGAAAACAATTACAGAAACTTACTATTTTTTGGAAGCGATACTTATACTATTGGTCTTGCCGAATTGGATACATCCAACAATCTTGTTTTAACAGGTCAAACCGTTACGCTTACTAAACAAGTTTATGAAGAAAATCCGATTTTAATAGCTAACACCTTTACTGTAGAAGGTATTAAAGTTGGTTATTTAATGTATAATCGTTTTACAAGCGGTTATGACCAACAGCTTAATAATATTTTTGGTCAATTTGCTGCAGAAGGTGTCCAAGACTTAGTCCTAGATTTACGTTACAACCCAGGAGGTAGTGTTAATAGTGCTATTAATTTAGGAAGTATGATTGCTGGAGAACCAACAACCTCAGTATTTTTAAAACAACAATGGAATAATAAAATACAAGCCATCCTAACTGATGTGCAGGTTAATAAATATTTTACAAATCAACTCTCTGACGGTACATCTATTAATACCTTAAACCTAAATAAAGTATACATTTTAGCGCAAGGTAGCTCTGCATCTGCTAGCGAGTTGGTTATAAATTGCTTAAGACCATACCTTGATGTCATACATATTGGTGATGTAACTGTTGGTAAAAATGAGTTTTCAACCACCTTATATGATAGTCCAAGTTGTAATTATAGTTGCACCACAGGTATTAATCCAAATCACACTTGGGCAATGCAGCCTTTAGTTGGTAAAAGCGAGAATGCTAATGGCTTTTTTGAATACGAAACTGGTTTGATCCCAACTTTAACTTTAGAAGAAAACGTTGCAAATTATGGTGTTTTAGGACAACAAGACGAACCACTTTTAGCAAGAGCCATTCAGCATATTACAGGAAATGGACGTTTTAGCAACCAATCTATTTTAAATAACTTAAAAATAAAAGACTACTCAAAGCTTAATACTATTACAAAAGACAACATGTACATTGATAGTGAAGGATTAAACGTATTTAAATAAAGAAAAAACAAAACCTATTGAGCTATAAAACATATTTTAATTGGAGCACAGGAAAAGATTCGGCTTTAGCCTTATATTATTTACAACAAGACGAGACTTATTCTGTCCAGCAATTAATTACAACGGTTAACACCCATTTTAATCGTGTGACCATGCATGGTTTAAGATTGGAGCTACTAACTGCACAAACTGAGGCTTTAAATATTAAATCTAGTCTAATAGAACTTCCAGAAATGCCAAGTATGGACACTTATGAAGACATCATGCTAAAGGCTGTGACTGCGTTAAAAGATGACAATTTTACACATAGTGCATTTGGGGACATCTATTTAGAGGACTTAAAAGTATACAGAGAAAACCAACTGGCCACGCAAAACATAAAAACCGTTTTTCCGTTATGGAAGCGCGATACAAAACAACTTATTACTGAGTTTTTAGCGCTGGGTTTTAAAACCATAGTGGTTTGCGCTAATTCTAAATATTTTGATCAAGATTTTGTTGGAACTATTATAGATGAAAATTTTATAGATAACCTACCCGATGGTGTTGATCCTTGCGGAGAAAATGGCGAGTTCCACACGTTTTGCTTTGACGGTCCAATTTTTAAAAACCCAATACCATTTACTATTGGCGACAAAGTATACCGTGAATATAATGCACCTAAAACCGATAATAATTCCGTTTGTAAAAGTGATGCTGAAACCTATGGCGTTTGGTATTGTGACTTAATTCCAAAGCCATAACCTAAAAGTCTAAAAAATTTAAAACAAAAAAAAGCCTCTAAATAATTTAGAGGCTTTTTAATGGTTGGTTGATTTGTGGTTTTTTATTACCTATGTTTTAGTTGAAGTAAAACCCGTTTGGAGCACTACCTGCAACATTAGAACTTAATAAAGCGCCTGATGTAGAATATTCATAAAATGATCCATTAGAAGCAAAATCTCCTGCATCTCCAATATAAATAACATCATCATTTACTGCAAAACCGTACATTACACCATATGCAGATGTAGAGTTGTAAGTTAAAATTGGTGTTTCTGATACGGTTGTATCTCCTAAATTAAAACTATATACAGATGCTTCTGAAGTAAAATATACAGCATCATCATCTATATTTAAATTTTTAGTTCCCGCAATAGTTGAAGGTATATCTACAGTACTAGCAACAGTATTAGTATCTAAATCTATTTCCATAAATTTACCAGAACCTGTTAAAACATAAACATCGTCACCTGATACTGCAATAGAGTTAGATGTATTACCTGCTCCTAAATCGATATCTGTTACAGTTAACGTATTAGTATCTACTACAGATACAGAATGTGCTGACCCATATTGATTGTTAGTCGTTATTACTTTATCTCCCACAGCTGCTATACGGTCTAAATAATTACCAATTAACACTTGAGATGTCGCGTAATTTGACAAATCAATTACTGTTAAAAAATCATCTGTTACAGATGCAAAACTAGCATTGTTTGTTACATACGCTTTACCGTCTACAACAACACCATATCTTGGACTTTCTAAATCCGTACTTATAGTTGTAATATACTCAAAAGTATAACGGTTAACAACAGTTACAGATCCACTTCCAGCAACGATAAATGCTCTTGTATCATCAAAAAAGATATTCTGAATATAAATTCCCATCTCTTCTGCATCTGGATTTTCTATTCTAAAAACATCATCAGTTCTTGTTCCGTCTTCACCAATAAAAATTATAGAATTTGTAACAGAGTTACCTCCTCCTTCATTTAATACAAAATAACCATCTTCATAAGCACCTAAAGGCTCAGAGTCAAATGGTATCATATCGTCATCGTTACTACAAGAGGTTAGCAAAAAAGCACTTGCTACTGCTAATAATACTATTTTTTTTAATTGTTTCATCGTACTGTTTTATTTATTAGTGTTTAAAAATTAAAATTCAAATATGTATTAAAATGTGTTCCTGGCATAAATCGCCCTAACACACTTTGATAATTATGGTTAAAAACATTGTTAAGCTGCGCGCCAACCGTAATATTTTTCTTTCTACCTAAAGTATAGTCTATCCCTAAATTAGATAAGTAATACGCATCAATATTATACTTTGGATTGTTATCTGATTGTGTAAAAACCTCTCCTACAAATACGTATTGGTAATAGGCAGACAAACGGTTGTAGTTATAGCCTAAAGTAGCTGTTGCCTTATGATAAGGCACATATATTAATTGTGCTTTGCGTTGCTGATCTTCTGATATAGTATAAGCATAATTACTAGTCAACGTCAATTGGTTTTCACCAAAATAATGCGTTGCATTTAATTGCGCTTCTACACCGTAAGTTTTAACATGATCTGTATTTATAGGCCTCCAAACAGTAGTGGTTGGCAACCATCTAATCATATCTGTAATATCATTATAAAACCCTGTAACAGAAAAATCTATAGTTTTAAAAGTAAACGAATTCCCTAATTCTAATTGGTAAGAGGTTTCTGGTTTTAAATCTAGATTACCTCCACTTTGCCAATACAAATCATTAAACGTTGGTACTCTATAGTTTTTAGACCCATTAAGCGTTACTGTATAAGCGTCGGAAACGTCATACTTTAAACCTAAACTATATAAAAAAGGACTTTTATAATTATCAGTTATTTCTTGTCTTGTTGTAATTTCATATAAAAAACGAGAACTAACCTTTTGTTTAAACAACAAATTAAACCCTGTCACATTACGCTTTACTTTACTTATACTGGAGCCTTCTCCGGTATTTTGGGTATAATCTACAACCGGATTAATGGTAATGTTATCACCTAACTTATAAGACAAATCATACTTTAAAATTAAAGTATTTACACCGCCATCGGTATAATCATCTCTTTCTATATTAGAAAAATACTTATAACTTTCAGTTAAATAAGCTACTTTAAAATTAGAAGTAAAACCACCAAATAATCCTACATATTCCAAAAGATTTCTAGAATCTCGATTTTTATATTTAGATGGTGTTTCTGTTGGTAATTGCAAAGAAAAATGACGTTGACCATCATAAAAATTACTGTAAGCCTTGATTATATTATTATCGTTAAACTTATATCCTAAATTTAACCCGATAGTATTACTATAAAACTCACCATTCAAATTTGTCTTATTACTGTCTACATAATCGTAATCATTATCAGATTTTAAATAACTAACATTAGCATTAACACTTAATTTATCTGTAGAAAAATGCCCTTTATAAGTACTATTTATGGTATTAAAGCTACCGTAGTTAACGCCTACAAAATGAGAATTTGCAGTATTATAAGCAATCTTATTATTTAAATGGATTGACCCACCAATAGCACCACTACCGTATAAAACACTTCCTCCTCCACTTCTAACATCAATATTATCAAATAGCTTAGTGTTTACTGTGCTAAAATCGGTTTGTCCATTAAGTTGAGAATTAATATTAATACCATTCCAAATTACTGCAGTTTGTTGCGCTGTAGTCCCTCTAAAAGATGGCGAAGACACCATACCATAGCCATTTTCTTTAAAGTAAATTGTACTATTAGTATTAAGTAAATGCGTCAGTAATGGATTTGCTTTTTTTATAACACTATCAGACAGTTTTAAAACCGTTTGTGTATTTGTAAAGGCTTTCAACTTGACATCACTCAACTCGATAACATCTAAATATTGGATAGAATCCAGCTGTGTTTGTGCATAAGACACAACACTACAACATACAGCAAGTAATAATACAATAGTTTTTTTCATAAATCTTAAAGACCTTTCTCCCGAAGATCGTATTAGATGACAAATTCTGGCAGGTCTCCTGACTTGTTATATGTTACTCTACCTTCCCATTTTTAATAAAACAGTGGTCTAAGTTTGAATAACATCCTTTAAAAGGTGTCCAACTAATGTTGAACATAAACTTACAGTTGCGGGAACAGTTCTGGATTTAAACCAGATTCCCTTTTAATCGACTTTGCATTAGCACAAAGTCAAACCAAAATTCAGCGCGAATGTACTATTTTAAATTAATTCATTCTTCATTTTTCTTATTCATTTTATAGATTAAATAAATAAAGCCAATTAAAAAATGTAATAATATAATTCCTCCTACTATATATATTGTTAAATTTGAACCGTCTCTCATGACTAAAATTTTATATAAATTTAAAGGAAAATATTCCGCTAAAGCGCTACAAATGTTACATAACAAAGCTTTTTTACTACTATTACTTTCATTTTTATTATTTCTAAATTGTAAGGAAGATCCAGGTATTGACAGGAAACTTCCTGCCTTAGTACAAGAGGATAATAGTATCGCTTACGCTGAAGGATTTAGTATTACAAATCATAGTAATTTTAAAGTATTAACCATTAACAACCCTTGGCCTAAAGCAGAAAAAACCTATAAGTACGTTTTAATTAGTAAAGAAGATGCAGCAAAAACATCGTTTATGAAAGATGAATATGATGGCATTATCATTACTCCTGTAACGTCTATAGTAGTAACCTCTACAACGCATATTCCTGCTTTAGACCTTTTAAATGAAGAAAAATCGTTGATTGGTTTTCCTGGCAGTGATTATATTTCTTCAGAAAAAATCAGACAGCGTATTGATAATGGACACGTAAGAGAATTAGGTAAAAACGAAGGTTTAAACACCGAAGTTTTATTAGAGTTAAATCCAAATGTTGTCGTTGGATTTGGTGTTGATGGCACAAGTAAATCTTTAAAAACAATAAGTAATGCTAGAATACCTGTAATTTATAATGGTGATTGGGTAGAAAAAACACCTTTGGCTAAAGCCGAATGGATTAAGTTTTTTGGTGCATTATATAACAAAGAAAAACAAGCAGATTCTGTATTTAAAACTATCGAAACCAATTACAAAGCAGCAAAACAATTAGCGCAAACCGTCACTGAGCGACCAACCGTAATTAGTGGTGCAATGTATAAGGACGTATGGTATTTACCAAATGGAACCAGTACCGAAGCTCAATTTTTAAAAGATGCAAATGTCGATTATTTATATGCAGATACTAAATCACAAGGCAGTTTAGCATTAAGTTTTGAAGCTGTTTTTGAAAAAGCAAAACATGCTAATTTATGGTTAAGTCCATCTTATTATGGTAGCATGGAAGCTTTACAAACCGCTAATACGCATTACACGCAATTTGATGCTTATAAAAATAATGCCATCTATACTTTTGCAGATACAACCGGAAAAACAGGAGGCGTTTTATATTATGAGCTTGGTTTATCTAGACCTGATTTAGTATTAAAAGACATCATTAAAATTTGTCATCCAGACTTATTGCCAGATTATCAAACTTACTTTTTTAAACCGTTAAAGTGATAACATCCAAACCTTATACCATTCCCTTTATAGTATTAGCAGTTTTGCTTTTACTATTATTTATGGTAAACATTAGTTTAGGATCTGTATCCATAGCTTTTAATACTATTATAGACAGTTTTTTTACTAAATCTGATAATTTAAACAATCATCAATATATAATCCAAAACTATCGTTTACCCAAAGCAATTACTGCTGTATTGGTAGGTTCTGGTTTAGGTATTTCTGGGTTATTAATGCAAACCCTTTTTAGAAATCCTTTAGCTGGTCCTTTTGTTTTAGGGATTACCTCTGGAGCAAGTCTAGGTGTCGCATTGGTTATTTTAGGTAGTAGTATTTTTGGTGGATTTTTAGCTACTTTTTTACTTACCAAATGGAGCTTAGTTATTGCAGCAAGTTTAGGTAGTTTTTTAGTGTTATTATTAGTCCTAATTGTATCCTCAAAAGTTAGAGATACTATGGCTATTTTAATTATCGGATTAATGTTTGGCAGTATTACAGCTGCAATAGTTAGTGTACTATCCTACTTTAGTAGTGCAGAACAATTACAGCAATACATTTTTTGGGGTTTTGGTAGTTTAGGAGATTTGGACTGGAACGAGGTTACTATTTTTACAATCATTTATTGTATTGGCATCCTATTTAGTATCCTGTCTATAAAAGGTCTTAACACTTTATTGTTAGGCGAAAATTATGCTAAAAGTCTAGGTTTAAACATTAAACAAAGTCGATTATTAATTATTATTGCCACTAGCCTACTAGCAGGTACTATTACTGCTTTTGCAGGACCAATAGCCTTTATTGGCTTAGCAATTCCGCATGTTACTAGACAAGTTTTTAATACGTCCAATCATAAAATATTATTACCTGCTGTATTTTTATTTGGTGCAATTATTATGCTAATTTGTGACAGTATTGCTCAATTACCAAACACAGATTATATGCTACCTATTAATGCTATAACCTCCTTATTTGGTGCACCAATTGTAGTTTGGTTATTAGTAAGACAACGTAAAATGGTGTTTTAAAATGAAAGAAAACAACCAACATACCATCCTAAAAACTGATAATTTAACTGTAGGTTATCAGTCTAAAAAAAACCAAACTATTGTATCATCTAACATTAATATTGCTTTAACTAAAGGCGAATTAATTGGATTAGTTGGTGGTAATGGGATTGGTAAATCCACACTTTTAAAAACATTAACAAAGGTTATAACACCTTTAAGTGGTCATGTTTTAATAAATAATATAAATTTAGATAACTATTCTAATTTAGAGCTTGCCAAAACTTTAAGTTTGGTATTAACAGAGCCTATTGCTGCAAAAAACTTAACCGTGTTTGAGCTGGTTGCTTTAGGACGTCAACCTTACACCAATTGGGTTGGTAATTTATCTGACACCGATTTAACTATTATTAATAAAGCAATAAATCAAACGACTATTGAAGATTTGAAACATAAAAAATGTTTCGAGCTTAGTGATGGTCAACTTCAAAAGGTTATGATTGCTCGTGCTTTAGCTCAAGATACAGATTTAATTATTCTAGACGAACCTACGTCGCATTTAGACATGTATCACAAAGCATACATCTTAAAACTGCTTCAAAAATTAGCAAAAGATACCGGAAAAACCATCTTATTTTCGTCTCATGAAATTGATTTAGCCATCCAATTATGCGATAGTATGATTGTCATGTCAAACCATGGAATAGTTGGTGATTCACCTTGTAATTTAATCGAAAAAGGTGCGTTTTCTAACCTGTTTCCTGCAGATATGATTGTTTTTGATGAAAAAACAGGCAGTTTTAGGGTTAAAAAGTAGTTTTACGTCAAACTCAAAATTACAAAACAACAATTCACATCATACCAAACTCGTATCAGTATCACATATTAATTAAAGTATTTTTAATCATCGTTTACAGACTCAAGTTCATCTAAATTATAATCATAAAGAAACACTCCACGTCATACTGAACTCGTTTCAGTATCTCACATTAATGAAGGCTTAAAACATCTATCACAATACTTTATAAAAAGATCTGTAATCACTTTCTAAATTAAAAAAGAATTAAGCTTTTAGCATATAAAAACACTTAACTTCTCACTGAGTCACAAATTAACTATCTTTGAACAAACTACGTTTTCATTAAATGAACGACAACATTATACTAATTATTACTATTTTAATTGCTGCTGCTATTGGTGGTTATTTAGGTATGCTTTTCACTAAACTTAAAAGTAAAAGCGAAAAAAGTACTTTAGAAGAAAGAAACACCAATTTACAACAGCAACTCTCTGACTTAAAACAGTTTTATTCCGCAGAAAGCGAAAGACAACACGCAACATTTAACACCCAATTACAAGAGTTGAAACAAACTATTTCTAAAATTGAAATAGAACGTGAAGGCATTCGTCGTGAAAAGGATATTTTAAATGAAGATTTAGCTAGAAAAAATGCTGATTTTGAAAACTTACAGCAATTAAATCTTAAACGTGAGGAAGAAGTCGAATTACGTCAAGAACAACTACGCAAGGATTTTGAGTTATTAGCAACTAAAATTTTAGACGAAAAAAGCGAAAAATTCACCCTTCAGAATAAAGAAAATATCAAAAATATTTTAAATCCACTTCAAGAAAAAATACTAACCTTCGAGAAAAAAGTAGACGATACTCAAAAGGAAAGTATTAGTATGCATAGTGCTTTAAAAGAGCAATTATTGGGTTTAAAAGATTTAAATCAGCAAATGACTAAAGAAGCCACCAACCTAACGAGAGCACTGAAAGGTGATAGTAAAATGCAAGGAAATTGGGGAGAATTAGTTTTAGAACGTGTTCTTGAAAAATCTGGTTTAGAAAAGGATAGAGAATATTTTGTACAACAAAATTTTACCAGAGCTGATGGTACAAGAGTACTACCAGATATAGTGTTGCATTTACCTGACAATAAAAAAATGATTATTGACAGTAAAGTGTCTTTAACAGATTACGAGCGTTACGTGAATGCAGAAGATGACGAGCGTGAGATATATTTAAAAGCCCACATCAATTCTATAAGACGACACGTAGACCAATTATCTGATAAAAAGTACGAAGATTTATATGATATAGAAAGTCCTGATTTTGTATTACTATTTATCCCAATAGAACCTGCGTTTGCAGTCGCTATTAATGCCGATAATAGTTTATACAATAAAGCATTCGAAAAAAACATAGTTATTGTTACACCTTCCACACTATTAGCAACTTTAAGAACTGTTGACAGTATGTGGAATAACGAAAAGCAGCAACAAAATGCTATCGAAATTGCAAGACAAGCTGGCGCTTTATATGATAAATTTGAAGGTTTAGTAAAAGACTTGACTGGTGTTGGAAAAAAAATAGACGATGCTAAAAAGGATTATTCCTCTGCTATGAATAAATTAGTAGAAGGAAAAGGAAACCTAATTACAAGTGTTGAAAAATTGAAAAAATTAGGTGCTAAAGCTAAAAAAGCATTACCCGAAACCATTATTAAAAGAGCAGAATTTGACGATTAACAGAAAACAATTATGATAAAATTTTTAGTAAAAACCTTAGTTATTATAGTCCTAATTTTAGTGGGATATTTTTGTTTTATATACTTTGCAACTTACAGTGAAGGTGTTAGAGCAGGAGAATTAGTTAAATTTAGCAGTAAAGGTGTTATGTTTAAAACTTGGGAAGGTGAGGTCAGTCAAGGTGTGTCTGAAGCTCAACTTTTTGAATTTTCTGTAGAGGATAAAGAGAAACAGGTTATTAATGATTTAAATCGTTTACAAGGTAAATTTGTAAAACTTTCGTATTTTGAACGTTACAAAACCTTCTTTTGGTTAGGTGATACTAAGTACTTTATTACTAAAGTAGAAGAAGATAAAGAACGACGTTCTAATTATTAATTATGACAGATTCTACTCAAAATATAATATACAAATGGAGCTTAAGAGCTAAATATATTTTTATATTTATTGCAGGAGCAGGACTACTATCTTTTGGTTTTGATACGCTTATAGAGCCAGGAAAATTTAGTAAAAGAGAAGAATTAAATAACTTTATTATTATCATGTGTCTCTTTTTTGGATTGGCTTTAATTATTGTCGGATTTTACAGAAAAAACCAAATTGAATATTACATACAACAACAAAAACTATAATGAAAGCATATAAAAAAGCAGACGATTCTAGAATTAGTATTTCCGAATTAATGTTACCATCACACTCTAACTTTAGTGGAAAAATACATGGTGGTTACATACTAAATTTGATGGATCAAATAGCTTTTGCTTGTGCTTCTAAACATTCCAAAACCTACTGTGTGACTGCTAGTGTAGATACTGTAGATTTTTTAAGTCCTATTGAGGTTGGCGAACTAGTAACCATGAAAGCTTCTGTAAATTTTGTTGGAAACACATCTATGGTTGTTGGTATACGTGTAGAGGCTGAAAATATACAAACTGGTATTGTAAAGCATTGTAACTCGTCTTACTTTACAATGGTAGCCAAAGATGATAATGGACAATCCATGGAAGTTGCTGGACTTATTTTAAATGATAAGGTTGAAGTCAAACGCTTTTTAAAAGCTATTAAGCGAATGGAGACTAAAAAACAACGACAATATGAGTTTGATCATGAAGATTTTTCGCACACAGATTACCTGCCAATATTAAAAGATTACAAAGTTAGAATAGATTTACCTGATAATTTTTAAAATAAAAAAGCCTTCAAAAAATGAAGGCTTTTTTATTTTAAAATACTTGTATTAAATTTTTACAAATCGTTTAGTTATTGTGGTCCCTAAACTAACAGAAGTTATTTTTATTAAATACACACCATCATTCCAATTAGAAATAGACAAACTAGTCTTTAATTGACTAATTGTTTTTGATAGTATTTTTTTTCCTAAAACATTATACACTTCAATAGTCAAATCTTCTTTAAACTTAGAAGGTATTTCGACATTTAAAGTCGATGATGCAGGATTTGGATACAAATTTATCGCAGATAAACGTGTTGCAAAATCAGGCACACTTAAAGTCCCTTCTGGCACGACTGTAATAACACCAAACATACTTGTAGGATGTGGATTACATTGGTATGTATTTGTACCAACAGATGTAAACGTATACGAAAACGTTGCTCCTGTAGTCATAAAACCACTTACAAAATTATCTGAGGACGTACCTCCTGTTCTTTCTACATTATGCGTACCAGTAGAATACCAATCCCAAATAACTGTATCTCCAACCTCAATGGTGCGATCTGCGTTATTATTTGGTCCTGTTGCATTAGAGTTAGAGCCGAAACTCCAATCTATATTAACTGTTTGGTTTTGAGCTGATACGCTTAAAGCTACAAAAGCAAATAAAATAAATAGTAGTTTTTTTGTCATAATCTCTTTTATTGTAAAATACAAAAAATAAATATAACCTCCTAAAAACCAATCGATTATTTTTATTACTTACTTAAATACATTTTTCGTCTTGCATATAAATCGTAAAACTGATCATCTTTTAAATCGTCAATAAACAATATACTTTCTCCAGTACTTTTCATTTCTGGACCAAGTTTTTTATTCACATTATGAAATTTATTAAAAGAAAACACTGGCTGCTTAATAGCATAACCTTTTAACTGTGGGTTAAAATTAAAGTCAGTAACTTTCTTTTCGCCTAACATAACTTTAGTTGCATAATTTACATAAGGCTCTCCATAGGCTTTAGAAATAAATGGAACTGTACGTGATGCTCTTGGATTAGCTTCAATGATGTAAACAATATCATCTTTGATAGCAAACTGTATATTAATTAACCCAACCGTATTTAATGCTAATGCAATTTTCTTGGTATGGTCTTTTATTTGCTGCATTACAAACTCTCCTAAATTAAAAGGTGGTAATGTTGCGTTACTATCACCAGAGTGGATTCCGCAAGGCTCAATATGCTCCATTATACCAATGATGTAAACATTTTCTCCGTCGCAAATAGCATCAGCTT
The DNA here is from genome assembly GCF_002323495.1 of Olleya sp. UBA1516. Classification (NCBI taxonomy): domain Bacteria; kingdom Pseudomonadati; phylum Bacteroidota; class Flavobacteriia; order Flavobacteriales; family Flavobacteriaceae; genus Olleya; species Olleya sp. UBA1516. The sequence goes on along the minus strand of NZ_DCQO01000011.1, from coordinate 67,112 downwards.
CAGCTTCAATAGCTCCATCAAGATAATGGTCTAATAGCAGTTGATTTCCAGGCATACGTCTTAATAAATCAACGACATGCTCTTCTAAATCTTGTTTATTAATTACAATCTTCATCCCTTGTCCACCAAGTACGTATGAAGGTCTAACTAATATTGGAAAATCTAGCACGTCTGCAATTGCAGCTGCTTCATCTGCAGTTGTAGCAATATCAAATTCTGGATAAGGAATATTGTTTTCTTTAAGCATGTTAGAAAACAACCCTCTATCTTCGGCTAAATCTAGAGCTTCAAAGCTAGTTCCTAAAATTTTAATTCCGTATTTAGATAGTTTTTCAGCAAGTTTTAAAGCGGTTTGTCCACCTAATTGCACGATAACACCTTCTGGTTTTTCATGTCTAATGATGTCATAGATATGTTCCCAAAAAACAGG
>NZ_DCQO01000011.1:0-66374 GCF_002323495.1 Olleya sp. UBA1516 | reverse complement strand
CCAAAAAACAGGTTCAAAATATAATTTATCTGCTGTGTCAAAGTCTGTAGATACCGTTTCTGGATTACAGTTAATCATGATGGTTTCATAACCACATTCTGCAGCAGCTAATACACCATGTACACAACAATAATCAAACTCGATACCTTGTCCAATCCTGTTTGGTCCTGATCCTAAAACGATAACTTTTTTCTTATCAGAAACTATACTTTCATTATGCGCATAACGTGTTCCGTCAGCTGTTTCTACATCATTTTCAAATGTTGAGTAATAGTAAGGTGTTTTAGCTTCAAACTCGGCAGCACAAGTATCTACAAGTTTGTAAACACGATTAATACCTAACTCGTCTCTTTTATTATATACTTGACTTTCTAAACAGCCTAACATATGTGCTATTTGTCTGTCTCCATACCCTTTTTGTTTAGCTTCTAGAAGTAAATCTCTTTGGATGGTGTCTATTTTAAAGGTCGAAATTTCTTTTTGTAATTGGTGCAATTCTTCATATTGACGTAAAAACCACATGTCAATTTTAGTAATTTCATGTATACGACTTAAAGGAATTCCCATTTGAATGGCATCATAAATTACAAACACGCGATCCCAACTTGCGTAGGTTAGCTTTTCAATAATTTGTTCGTAATTAGTATAACCTTTACCGTCAGCACCTAAACCATTACGTTTAATCTCTAAAGATTGTGTTGCTTTATGAAGTGCTTCCTGAAAAGAACGTCCAATACCCATAACCTCTCCTACTGACTTCATTTGCAGTCCTAATGTACGATCACTTCCTTCAAACTTATCAAAATTCCAACGTGGTATTTTAACAATTACATAATCTAAAGTTGGCTCAAATAATGCTGATGTAGATTTAGTAATTTGGTTTTCTAACTCATCTAAATGATAACCTATAGCTAATTTTGCAGCTATTTTTGCAATTGGATATCCTGTTGCTTTACTAGCTAAAGCTGAAGAACGTGATACACGAGGATTAATCTCGATAGCAATTATATCTTCGTTTTCATCTGGACTAACTGCAAATTGCACGTTACATCCACCAGCAAAATCACCAATATTACGCATCATATGGATAGCCATATCACGCATTTTTTGATATGTTTTATCACTTAATGTCATTGCTGGAGCAACAGTAATGGAGTCTCCTGTGTGGATTCCTATTGGATCCATATTTTCTATAGAACAAATAATTACTACATTATCATTAGAGTCTCTTAGTAATTCTAGCTCGTATTCTTTCCATCCAATTAAGGCTTTGTCAATCATGACTTCGTGAATTGGAGAAATTTCTAATCCACGTGTTAATAACTCGTCAAAATCTTCTTCTTTATATACAAATGAAGCGCCTGCACCACCTAAAGTAAATGAGGCTCTAATTATTAAAGGAAACCCAAACTCTTGAGCAATTTCTTTACCTTTTAAGTATGATGTAGCTGTTGCTTGAGGTGCCATAGGGACTCCTATTTTAAGCATTAACTCTCTAAATTGTTCTCTGTCTTCTGTAATATTAATAGCGTCAATATTGACACCTATAATCTCTACACCAAAGTCTTTCCAAATGCCTTTTTCATCTGCTTCAATACATAAATTAAGTGCAGTTTGTCCACCCATTGTAGGTAGTACTGCATCAATTTGAGGATGTTCTTTTAAAATTTGAACAATAGACTTTGTATTAAGAGGCAACAAATATACATGATCAGCCATACTTGGGTCTGTCATGATTGTTGCTGGATTAGAATTGATTAAAATAGTTTCGATTCCGTCTTCTCTTAAAGATCTTAGTGCTTGCGTACCAGAGTAATCAAACTCACAGGCTTGCCCAATAACGATAGGACCTGAACCAATAATAAGAATAGACTTTAACTTAGGATTTTTTGGCATTTTAGTTTGTTTTTTTCGATTATCAAAAATAGTAATTATTAGATACAAAAAAAGGCGTTACACCTAAGTAACGCCTTTAAAATGTTAACAATTGTTAAACATTATTTTTTATGTCTAGTTTCAGATGAAACAGATATTTTCTTTCTTCCTTTAGCACGACGACGAGCTAATACCTTTCTACCATTAGCAGAAGCCATTCTTTCTCTAAAACCATGTTTATTTCTTCTTTTTCTCTTTGATGGCTGAAACGTTCTTTTTGGCATTGTCTTATTTTTTTAAAATCTGAATAGTATATGTTTTATTTAGTTTTATGCTTTACGTAAAACTGAGCGCAAATATACAACGAGTTTTTTATTTCACAAACCTAATTTAAAAAATATTTTTAAAGATTTTTTTAGTTTCTTTGTACTCCAATAAAAATAACGCTTAAAAACGTTACAAATCAAGTAATACAAGACTTTTAAAATTTAAAAAATGTACAATAAAGTAATAAAACTAATATTAGCAATCGGAATTTTTGGTGTAGCCATCTGGCAATTTGTGGAAGGAAACATCGGTAATGGTATCATGTACATCTTTTTAGCCCTAATATTTGTCTTCTTATATTTTAAAAATGAATTTATTTTATTAGCTTTTTTAAGATTAAGAAAACAAGATTTTCCTGGTGCTAAAAAATGGTTAGATAAAATTAAAAATCCAGATACTGCTTTAGTTAAAAAGCAACAAGGGTATTATAATTTTTTAAATGGTATTATGGTTTCTCAGGATAATATGACTGAAGCTGAACGTTATTTTAAAAAAGCAGAGCAATTAGGTTTATCTATGGATCATGATATGGCTATGGTTAAACTTAATTTAGCTGGAGTTGCAATGTCTAAAAGAAGAAAGCAAGAAGCGGTTACATTATTAGCCGAAGCACAAAAGCTTGATAAACAAGGTATGTTAACTGATCAAATAAAAATGATGAAAGAAAACATGAAACGCGCACAAGCACCTAAACAACACTTTGGTCAAGGTGGATCAATACGTGCACAAAAAAGACGTAGTAGATAATTATACTTTTATAAATTAAAAAGGGTCAAACTAATTAAAACTAGTTTGACCCTTTTTTTTTACAGTAAAGGCGCCCAAAGTCTACAATAGGCTTCTTGTATACGCTTAATATTAGATCGCTCTGTCCATTGCTCTAGATTAACTTGGATAGCACTTTCTAGGTCATTATTAAATATGCTTTTAGCTTCAATTGCTTTTTCTTTATTATAGATAAGCGCGTTGATTTCAAAATTAATATTAAAGCTTCTGTAATCCATATTACAGGTTCCTATAGTTGTAAAGACATCATCCACAACCATAGTTTTAGCATGAATAAAGCCTTTTTCATATCTATAAATTTTGACATTGGCTTCTAACAATTGTTCTAGATATGAGTTTGTGGCATGTTTTGCTGTCCACGAGTCCGATTTATCTGGAATTAGAAGCTTGACATCCACTCCACTTTTTGATGCCACTTGCATGGCTGTAATGATTTGATCATTAGGTATAAAATAAGGCGTTGTTATGTACACGTAATCTTCGGCAGTTACAATTGCAAAAAATATAGCTTCCATAATATTAGCCCAATCTGTATCTGGACCACTTGCTGCTATTTGTACTGGAGTAATTGTTTTAACCTTGTTTTGCGGAAAAAACGAACGGTTTAATGTCAAGCTAGTATCTGCTACAAAATTCCAATTGGTTAAAAATTGAGTTTGTAAGGTAAAAACAGATTCGCCAATAATTTTTAAATGTGTATCTCTCCAATAGTCTTTATTTTCGGGATAATTAACGTAAGTATCAGATACATTTATTCCGCCTACATAACCTATTTCACCATCTATAATCACAATTTTTCTGTGATTTCTATAATTCATTTTACCTGTAAATCTAGGAAACAATACTGGCATAAAAGCAAAATATTGTACTCCAGCATTGGTTAGTTTTTTCTTCATTTTAGAAGAAATTTTACTACCTACATCGTCAAAACTAAGTCTTACCGTTACGCCTTCCTTGGCTTTTTTACACAATAGATCTAAAAATCTAGTACCTATTTTATCGTCTTTTAAAATGTAATATTCAATATGAATATGTTTTTTAGCAGTGTCAATATCCTTAAAAAGCTTCTCAAATTTATTTTCGCCATTAATTATGATTTCTACATCATTAAATTTAGTTAATGGTGATTTATCATTTTTTTGAAGCAGATGAATTAATCTAATTTGATCTTCGTCAATTTTAGCTTCGTATTGCGTTAAGGATTCTGGCTGAATCTTTAAATCTTTATTAATAGATTGTATTAAATGGTTATTTAACACGTCTTTTCGATTAAAAATCTTATCCTTTCTATACTCTTGACCAAAAAAGTAATAAACTACTAATCCAAAAAAAGGAAACACTAACAATACAATGATGTACGTTAGTGTTTTTGTTGGATTTATTGATTTAAATAAAATAGTGGCAACTGCAATTATTACCAATATGTAATTGATAACAATTGCTATAGTCCACCAATTTTGGGTAAAAAAATCAAGCATTTACGGATTAGTTTGGTAGTAACCCTCTCTTGGGATATCAATAAAATATTGTTTTCTAGAACTATTATTTAAATGAGGTTCTCTTAACCAAGGGTTGTGTAATTTTAATATTTTATAGTTTATACCAAATTGCTTAGCAAAACCTGCAAAGTCAGTTACTGCAGTATCTACAGCTACTTGATAGGTTGGCACTGCTTTATACAAATCTTTGTCTCTAAAATTAAATCCATAAGCATCTGGATTAGATAAAATTTCTTTTAAAGCTATTATTCTAAACACATACCTTCCTGTTTCTTCACCTAAAAGCAAATCATAATAACTAGTCACATCTTGTTCTTTTAAGCGTCTAGAAATACCATAATTACCTGCATTATATGCTGCTGCTGCAGATGTCCAAGATCCTAAACTTTCTTTAGCTTTTTTTAAATAATCACAAGCTACTTCTGTGGCTTTTTCTAAATTATAACGTTCGTCTACATTATCGTTTACTTCTAATCCATGTTCGCGACCTGTTGCTTTCATGATTTGCCAAAACCCACTTGCTCCTGCTGGAGAACGTGCATCTGTTAAACCACTTTCAATAACTGCCAAATATTTAAAATCGTCTGGTATCCCGTTTTTTGCTAAAATAGGCTCGATAATAGGGAAATATTTTTTGGCACGCTTAAACATTAACAAACCATTAGACTGCCAATAGGTATTAACTAATAGCTCTTTATCCATGCGCTCATAAATATCTGGATTTGATAATGGTACAGCTTCTCCTGCAAACTCCAAATAGCTTGGCATTTGAATTGCGTATACATTATAATCGTTTATTATTTTTTTCTCAAAATTCTCGTCAGTAGGAGCGTCTTGATAGGCGTTAATAAATAACAATCCTAAAACGCCTAAGCCAACAATAGCTAAACTTTTTTGTACAATCTTCATCTTCTTATCTTTTGTTTAAATTTAAAATTTTTTATTCAAACCACTTAATATTTAAGCGATTAGTTTTGGTAAGTTTTCATTAAACCATTTATATTTATTAATAATCATGATATGTGTACCTCCTTTTATACTTACGCATGCTCCTAAATTAGCGAAAGGAAATACTTTATCATTATCACCATGTATATGGATTACATTATCTAATGCTTGGTCTTGATCCCAACAAACCACTTGCTGTATTGCCCAATCCAGATACATTTTATCGCTTACCGACAAATATTTTTTATATAACTCAATACGTTTAGTTATAGTATTACCAAACGCATATTTAGCCAACAAATCAACATTACTAAGTAATTGTGTGGGTAGTATTTTATATGCTTTTGTCAGACGCAACAGACGCATTCTTTTAGGCAACTCGTGTTTGGTCTTTACACTGGATACTATTATAATTTTATTGTACTTAATATACTTACTCATTTCTTGCACTAAAATCCCTCCAAAAGATACACCTAAAAGTACTGGATTATCATGTTTTACATCTTCACACATGCGTTTTGCATAGCTTGATAATGTTTCATTTGGATTGGGTAATTTCCATTCTAACCAGTAAATTTTAAATTGATTTTCCGGCAATTTAATGTGCTCAAATATCGTAGGATTAGCAGCCATACCAGGCATTAGATAAACAGGTATTACTTCTTGATTCATAAGCTTTTAACAATAAACAAACACAGTGCTATTAGATTTTTGAGTATCTTTGTGCTGTAAAGCTATAAAATAGTTTGGTACTATTTTTGAAACTCCCCTAATAATTAATAAAACTTTATACATTATGATTGATGCAGCTGAGTTAGTTGACAATGATTTTTTACGTCAATTTGAACTGAAAATTGATAATCATTTCGCTAAAATAGAATACTCTTTACAAGAAAGAAAAATCTTTTTAACTAAATTAATAGTGCCTGAGGAGCAGGATAATGAAGATTTTGTAAACGAGTTTTTAAAAATTGTTTTTGACAATATTGAAGAACGTAATTTAAGCGTAATGCCTACCAGTCCAGAAATAGCAAAATTTATGAGGCGCAATAGGCAATATAAAAAACTTTTACCTGTAGGTGTCAGAATCTAACTTTTACAATAAAAACATAATTAAAACCGAAGCTAATACCTTCGGTTTTTTTTTGAAATAAACATTATACTAATTATAGTTATGCTACTAAAAACAATTAAACTATGCTAAAACTATAAAAAAAAAGAATTAACTATATTGTGTATATTTACACTATATAATTTTAGTTTAAAAAAAGCACTTTTCTTTACACTAAAAAAGAGAAACAGTAATAACAGCACCTTGACAACTATTATAACTAACAAAGCATTACCTATATATAGCTTAATTTTTATTTTTACATTTTTAGTATCTTGTAAGGATACTAAAAACGTAAACGATGATCATTTAGTTTTTAGATATAACGAACACAAAAACATAGGATCACTAGATCCTGCATTTGCAAAAGACAACGCAGATATTTGGGCAATCCATCAATTATTTAATGGATTGGTTCAAATGGATGACAGTTTACATGTTAAACCCAGCATTGCTAAAAACTGGACACTATCAGATAATGGTTTAAGCTATAATTTTGTACTAAAAAACAATGTCTATTTTCATAAACATAAATTATTTGGTAAGGATTCTACCAGACTAGTTACTGCTTCTGACTTTGAATATAGTTTTAACCGATTGTTGGATAAAAATATAGCGTCGTCAGGTCAGTGGATTTTTAATAAAGTAGACACCTTTAAAGCGATAAACGACACCATTTTTAATATTACTTTAAAACAACCTTTTCCTGCATTTTTGGGTTTGTTAACAATGAAGTATTGTAGTGTCGTCCCTAAAGAAATAACAGAATATTATGGTAGTGATTTTAGATCAAATCCAATAGGCACAGGTCCTTTTAAATTTAAGCGCTGGGAAGAAAACATCAAACTGGTTTTTAGAAAAAATGAAAACTATTTTGAAACGACTAAAGATGGTCAAAAACTACCACATTTGGAAGCTGTAGCTATTACCTTTTTACCTGATAAGCAGAGTGAATTTATGCAATTTATTCAAGGTAATTTAGACTTTTTAAACAGCTTAGACGCCTCTTATCAAGATGAAATATTGACTACAAATGGAGAATTAAGAGATAAATATATTAATATTATAAACATAAATAGAGGTCCTTACTTAAATACAGAATATTTGGCTTTTTATATGGATTCTGATTTAAATGAAATCCAATCCAAACAAATACGTGAAGCTATAAATTATGGCTTTGACAGAAAAAAAATGATGACCTATTTACGTAACGGAATTGGAATAGCTGCAAATGGTGGATTTATACCAAAAGGGTTACCAGGTTACAATGCTAATATTGGATACACTTACCAACCCGTAAAAGCAAAAAAACTTATTGCTGAATACAAAGCACAAAACAATAATAGAACGCCAGAAGTAACAATTACTACAACTAGTAATTATCTTAACTTTTGCGAATACATACAACGCGAGCTTATTAAAATTGGTTTAAATATAAAGGTAGATGTCATTCCTGCATCAACTTTAAAAGAAGGTAAAGCCAACGGAAAATTAGATTTATTTAGAGCTAGTTGGGTTGCAGATTATCCAGACGCTCAAAATTATCTATCATTATTTTATTCAGAAAATTTTGCGCCAAATGGTCCAAATTATACTCATTTTAGCAATACTGATTTTGATAAATGGTACAACCAAGCTTTTAATACTACTGAGGCATCTGAAAGAACTAAATTGTATACCAAAATGGATAGTTTGGTTATAAAAAATGCTCCTATAGTGCCTTTATACTATGATGAAGTGATTAGATTTACTCAAAAAAATGTTATTGGACTAGGCAATAATCCTATCAATTTATTAGAATTAAAGCATGTTAAGAAACAATAGTTAATCGATTTGATTTTTATATTTTAGAGATAAGTTCACTATTTTCAACATAGTTAGGTTTGTCAATCATTAAACCTAAAATTATAAGGTATTGTCCAAATCCATAACCAAACATTACTATAAAATCCTGGAATAGGATGTCTCCATAAAATGTTTTAATTACCATTGTAGCCTCAGAGAATACAAATAAAACTACACCAGATAAAACTGTATAATAGCTTTTGTTACTTGCTACATCTTTTCTAAGATAGGCAAAAAGAGTCATGACTAAGGATATAAAAAAATACAACGTTACTGGTATAAAATACCCTTTAAGGTTTACAAAAATTAGATTATACAAAAACGCAACAAACAAAAAACAAACTACTAAAAATGGTAGCAAACGCTTATTACTAAAGTCTTCCTTGTGTGTAAATTTAAAAATGTAGATTAATTTACCAACTACAAAAAGTATTAAACTAATAATAAACTTTACTTTATTTAAGTGGTCAATAATTAAAATATCACCTATAAAAAAAATAATTAATCCATAAAAACATACCTATTGTTTAACTTATTTTTCTTGTAAACACAATAACCCGTAAATATTATAAGAGTGACTAGCACAAATATTTTAGAATAATACCTATAAGGAATTATAGGTAAATTAGTTTTTACATAAATATCTAAAAATAACAAAGCCAAAAATACAGGTGTAAAATAGCGTATTAATTTATCCATAATTATGTATTCACTTTCAGTATATCATTATTATCGATAGCTCTACTTTCTTTTAGTACTCCCAATATAATCATGTACTGAGACAAACAATAAAAAAACATAACAGTAATTTTATTATAAGCAATTAATGGGTCATAAAATATTTTAAGGATATTAATACTATCTGCTATCATTGAGAAAAACACACCAAATAAGACTAACCAAAAACTTAATCCATTGACCTCACTTTTTCTTAAATAAGCAAATTGCATTAATAACAGTACTACAAATAAGTAGATTAAAAATGGAAAAAAATAATGACCTAAATTATTATACACCAAATCTGTGATAATAGTCATGTAAGCAAAACCAAGTATTAAAAAAGGAATTAATTTAGAAATTTTGAAATCTTTACTATTTAAAAATCGTATCGAATAACAAATTTTAGCTCCAATAAATAAAAAAGCTGCAAATACAAAATGAGTCATTTCGCCAGAATTTCCTGTAATAAAAAAAACATCTCCAATTATAAATAAAGATAAAGCATAAATTACCAGTCGTTTTTTAGAAATGTCCTTTTGCTTAGTTTTAAATAAATAAAAAACTAATAAAGTAATGCCTAGAGCTAATTTAGTAAAGTATCTATAGGAATATAACGCTTCATTATTCTTAAAAAAAGAATCTAAAACGTATAGAAAAAGATATAAGATGGTAAATCTAAGCGTATTTTTAAAAATAAAACTCATATTGATTATTAAGCCTAATCAATATAAAAATTTAATTCAGAATTAACCCATAAAAACTTACAATTTCGACGAATAACCTTTGATCACCAATAGATTGTACTAAATAATGATTACTCTTTTCTGTACTTTTTAGAATCTTCAAAAACTTGAGTTAAAATAGCTTCGTCTTGACTAGAAAATTCCACACCTCTTCTTGCCATAACAACTTTAGCAACCTCAAAAGCTTTAGACGTTAAATAGGTTGTAAAACCAGAAGCGCCTCCCCAACTATAACTTGGCACAAAATTTCTTGGAAAACCACTACCAAAAATATTGGCATTAACACCAATAACGGTTCCTGTATTAAACATTGTATTAATACCGCATTTACTGTGATCTCCCATCATTAAACCACAAAACTGTAATCCCGTTTTAGCAAAACGTTCTGTTTCATAATCCCATAGTTTAACTTCTACATAATTATTTTTAAGGTTAGAATTATTAGTATCTGCACCTAAATTACACCATTCACCTATTACGGAATTCCCTAAAAACCCATCATGTCCTTTGTTAGAGTACCCAAATAAAACTGAGTTATTAACCTCGCCTCCTACTTTACTATGTGGTCCAATTGTAGTTGGTCCATATATTTTTGCTCCTAATTTTAAAGTTGCATGATCACATAAAGCTAAAGGACCTCTAACCAAACTCCCTTCCATTACCTCTGCATCTTTACCAATATAAATTGGTCCTGCACTAGCATTTAATGTTGCAAACTGGACAACTGCTCCTTCTTCAATAAAAGTGTTTTCTGGTGCAATAATATTATTACTTGTGGGTATTGGTTCAGATTTTCTGTCTTTAGTTAACAATTCAAAATCCTGTTGTATAGCTTCTCCGTTTTTAGAAAATATCTCCCAAGTGTGTTCAATTTTAGTAATATCGTTATCAAACTCAATAGCTTCATACGTATCAAAATCTATGTCTTCCTGAGTATCTGTTGTATAAAAAGCAATTATATCCTCATCTTTAAAAATGGCTTGATTTTTTTCTAACCCTATAATCAATTCAACTAATTCATTATTTGGTAAATAAGATGCATTTAGCATAACATTTTCTTCTAACTCAACCATAGGATATTTATCTGCCAAATAATCTTCTGTTACTGTTGTAGTTGTGGTTTGTAAATACATCTCCCACTTCTCTCTAATAGTCAGTATACCAACTCTGATATCTGCAACAGGTCTAGTATAAGTAAATGGAAGTAATTGGTTGCGTACTGGTCCATCAAAAAGGATATAATTCATTGTGGTTTTATTTTAAGTTTAAACATCAAAACACTATTAAGCATTTTACTTTTGTGTTTAGCATTCAAAAATAGTTGAAAATAAGATAACAAAAAAAGCCTTTCATAAAAATGAAAGGCTTTTAAAATATAGTTAACGCTAAAATTATTTTTTAAATTTTGCGTATTTGTTTTTGAATTTATCGATACGTCCTGCAGTATCAATTAGTTTAGACTTACCTGTATAAAATGGGTGAGACGTTCTAGAAATCTCCATTTTAATAACTGGATATTCAACACCATCAACTTCAATAGTTTCACTAGTGTTTGCAGTAGACTTAGTTAAAAATACGTCATCGTTTGACATGTCTTTAAATGCTACCATTCTATAATTTTCTGGATGTATACCTTTTTTCATCGCTAAATGCTTTTTTATCTTAACTAAATTCGAGGTGCAAATTTAAGTATTTTTTACAAATGAGCAACTAATTTATGAAAAAAAATTAATTATGTAATATTGTAACATATTATTGCACTTTAAGACTAATAGATTATTAACTAATTAACTCAACAAAATTATGGAAAAAACTATAAAATCAATCGCAATTAATTTTGGTCTGTACCTTGGTGCAACCTTAGGCGGAATCACTGTATTAGCCTATGCTTTGTATTTAGACCTATTAACTAAATGGTGGTTAGGTATTTTATTATTTGTTATAATTATTGTCTACGGAATTATTTCTGTGTCAAAATCTAAAGCATCATTAGGTGGTTATATTTCATTTAAAGAAAGTTTTAGCTCCTATTTTATTACGGTTGCAATAGGTGTAATAATTAGCACTTTGGTAAGTGTACTTGTTTTTAATTTTATCGACCCTGAAGCTGCTGTTGCTTTAAAAGAAAAAACAATTGAAGCAACATTACAAATCATGAAAAATTTTAACGCTCCTGAAGAAGAAATCGCTAAAACTTTAGATCTTATGGAAGCGCAAAAAAACCAATTCGCGTTAATGCCACAAATACAATCAACAGCCATGTTTTTAGTAATACAAGCTGTTATTGGACTTATTGTTTCATTAATAATGAAAAAAACTAACGAAGACCTATAATAGTTTTATATTTGAAAATATATTTCAAATTAAATTATGAACATATCAGTAGTCATACCACTACTTAACGAAGAAGAATCATTAACAGAATTACACCATTGGATTGCAATTGTCATGCAAACCAATGGTTTTTCTTATGAGCTATTGTTTATAGACGATGGTAGTACAGATAATTCTTGGAAAATTATTGAAAAAATCCAAGAAACGGACAATAACGTTAAAGGTATTAGATTTTTAAAAAACTTTGGAAAATCCCAAGCATTACATGCTGGTTTTGCTACAGCAACAGGAGATGTAATAATCACTATGGATGCCGATTTACAAGACAATCCAGAGGAAATACCTGAACTTTACAACATGATTACTAATCAAGGTTTTGAGTTAGTTTCTGGATGGAAAAAAAAGCGTTATGATAATAAGTTTACTAAAAACTTACCTTCAAAATTATTTAATTGGGCAGCAAGAAAAACTTCAGGTGTCCAACTTAATGACTTTAATTGCGGACTTAAAGCCTACAATAAAGATGTTGTTAAAAATATTGATGTAAATGGCGAAATGCACAGATACATACCAGTTTTAGCCAAAAATGCTGGATTTTCTAACATTGGTGAAAAAATAGTCCAACATCAAGCCAGAAAATATGGCGAAACCAAATTTGGAATGGATCGTTTTGTTAACGGGTTTTTGGACTTAATAACCATTTGGTTTTTATCCAGATTTGGCAAAAGACCAATGCATTTATTTGGTGCATTAGGCGTTATAATGTTTGGCTTAGGACTTGTTTTTGCTTTGTATTTAGGAATAGACAAACTATTTTTTAATACCTCAGGTAGACTAATCACCCAACGACCTCAGTTTTATCTAGCATTAGTAACCATGATTTTAGGATCACAATTTTTTGTTGCTGGTTTTTTAGGCGAAATAATTTTACGTCAAAAATCAGACAAAAAAAGATATTTAATTAAAGAATCCTTAAATTTAAAGGACTAAACTTATTAATTAATAACAAAACAAATAACTACCTTTAGGTAATTATTTATCTTAATTTAAGACTACAACCTATGAGACATATTGAACCAGAACTTTTAAACAGAGTCAATACTTGGTTAACTCCAGCTTTTGATAATGAAACACAAGATTATATAAAAAATCTTATCGCTTTAGAGCCTACTCAGCTTAAAGAAAGTTTCTATAAAGACTTAGAGTTTGGTACTGGAGGTATGCGTGGTGTAATGGGAATTGGGACAAACAGAATTAATAAATATACCTTAGGAAAAAACACACAAGGTATTTGTAATTACATGAAAACTGTTTTTCCAGGAGAAGACTTAAAAGTTGCTATCGCTTACGACTGTAGACACAACAGTAAAAGTTTAGCAAAAGTTGTGGCAGACGTGTTTTCATCAAACAATGTCAAAGTTTATTTATTTGAAGACCTACGTCCTACTCCAGAGTTATCTTTTGCTTTAAAACATTTAGACTGTCATTGTGGTATTGTTTTAACTGCTTCACATAATCCACCAGAATATAATGGTTACAAAGTATATTGGCAAGATGGTGGACAACTAGTACCACCTCAAGATGCCGAAATTATTAAAATAATAAATGCCTTAGACTATGCCGAAATAAAATTTGAAGCAAAGCCTAAGTTAATAGAATATATAGGAAAAGAAGTTGATGATGTTTTTATTGATGCAGCAGTAAAAAACGGAAGTTTTGATACACCCAAAGCTGCCAAAGATAATCTAAATATAGTTTTTACATCCTTACACGGAACTTCCATTACTAGCATACCAGAAACGTTTAAACGTGCAGGTTACAATAATGTAAATATTGTTGAAGAACAACGTGAACCTAATGGCGATTTCCCAACTGTAAAATCTCCAAATCCAGAAGAACCTGAAGCTCTTAAAATGGCTTTAGAATTAGCAGAAAAAGTAGATGGAGATATTGTTATAGGTACAGATCCTGATAGTGACAGAGTTGGTATTGCTGTTAGAGGTTTAGATAATAAAATGATTTTATTAAACGGAAACCAAACCATGATCATGATGACTGAGTTTTTATTGCAACAATGGAAAAATAACAACAAAATAAATGACAATCAATTTATAGGAAGCACCATTGTATCTACGCCAATGATGACTGCTTTAGCAGATGCCTTTAAGGTAGAATGTAAAATTGGTCTGACTGGATTTAAATGGATTGCTAAAATGATTAAAGATTTTCCTAACCAAGAGTTTATTGGTGGTGGAGAAGAAAGTTTTGGGTTTATGGTTGGTGATTTTGTACGTGACAAAGATGCTGTAACATCTGCTTTACTTGCTTGCGAAATTGCAGCTCAAGCAAAAGCTAAAGGCAGTAGTTTTTACAAAGAATTAATACAACTGTACACTAAACATGGTTTTTATAAAGAACGTTTAATATCCATGACTAAAAAAGGTATTGAAGGTGCGCAAGAAATCAAACAAATGATGATAGATGCAAGAGAAAACCCTCTAACAACAGTTAATGGGTCAAAAGTTATCAAGATTGAAGACTATCAATTATCTGAAGCAAAAAATACAATAGACAATACTACAAGTACTATTGATGTACCTAAATCAAACGTATTAATTTATTACACGGAAGACGGAAGTAAAATAGCCTTAAGACCAAGTGGTACAGAGCCTAAAATAAAATTCTACATTAGCGTTAATACCACTTTAGACAATGTGTCAGAATTTGAAGCTACGGAACAGAAATTGGAAAGCAAGATTGATGCTATATTAAAAGATATGCAGTTATAATTAAATGGATCAAAACCTAAAAAAAATAATCCCATATATTAAACCTTATAAGTTTAATATAGTGATGAATGTTATTTTTAATATTCTATACGCGCTTTTTAGCACATTATCATTTATAACAATGTTTCCGTTGTTAGAAGTGCTATTTCAAAAAAACTCAGAGCCTACAACTATTCTAAAAAAACCTGTGTACACTGACATTTGGAATATTACTGATTATTTAAAAGATTCATTCTTCTATGAAATTGGTAAACTTAATGAAATACATGGTCCTCAATATTCCTTATTGTTAGCTGTTGGTTTAGTAATTACTACATTTTTACTCAAAAACTTATTTAACTATTTAGCGTCCTTTCATATGATGCATTTAAAAAATGGAGTTTTAAGTGATCTGCGTAAAAAAATGTATCAAAAAATTATAAGCTTATCAATACCTTTTTATTCAAATCGCACAAAAGGAGATATAATGGCTAGAATGTTAGGTGATATTAGCCAAGTACAATCATCATTTTTTGTTATTTTAGAACTTATTGTTAGAGAGCCTTTAACAATACTATTTACGATTTATGCTATGCTAAAAATTAGTGTAAATCTTACACTTTTTGTTTTTGTTTTCATGCCTATTTCTGGTTTTATAATTTCTAGAATCGGTAAAAATTTAAAATCAAAATCAACAAAAGCTCAAGAAGAATCAGGAAAACTCATATCAATTGTAGAAGAAAGCCTAACAGGATTAAAGGTGGTTAAAAGTTACAATGCAGAATCTAGTTTCACACAAAAATTCAATAATTCTGTTGACCGTTTATTAAAATTATCAAATAGTATAGGTAACAAAAACAACTTAGCCTCACCAATGAGTGAATTTATGGGTATTGTTACAATTGCTATTCTTTTATGGTATGGAGGTAATCTAGTATTAGTTGAAAAAACACTAGAAGGCGAATTATTTTTAGTGTATCTACTATTAGCGTATAACATTTTAACACCAGCAAAAGCAATCTCTAAAGCATCATATTCTGTAAAAAATGGATTAGCTGCTGCAGAGCGAGTATTTGAAATATTAGAACAAGAGGAAACTATAACAGCAAATAGTGATGCTATTGACTTAACGGGCTTTTCACACGAAATTAATATCGAAAACATCAATTTTAGATATGAAGAAGAAAATGTGCTTAAAAAATTCAGCTTAAAAGTACCTAAAGGAAAATCTGTTGCTCTTGTAGGACAATCTGGAAGTGGAAAAAGTACAATCGCTAATTTACTGACTCGTTTTTATGATGTAAATGAAGGAAACATTACTATTGATGGTAATGACATAAAAAAAGTGACAAAAAAGTCTTTACGTAATCTAATGGGATTAGTAACACAAGATTCTATCCTATTTAATGACACCATAAAAAACAACATTTTAATAGGTAAACCTGATGCAACCGAAGACCAAATTATTGATGCTTTAAAAATTGCAAATGCTTGGGAGTTTGTTAGCGAGTTACCAAAAGGTATTGAAACCAATGTTGGAGATGCTGGAAATAATTTTTCAGGTGGACAAAAACAACGTCTAAGTATTGCTAGAGCTGTACTTAAAAACCCTCCTATTATGATTTTGGATGAAGCTACCTCAGCTTTAGACACTGAAAGCGAACGCCTAGTCCAAGTTGCTTTAGAAAATATGATGAAAAACAGAACATCTATTGTTATTGCTCACAGGCTATCTACCATCCAAAATGCAGATCAAATTATTGTAATGCAAAAAGGTGAAATTGTAGAACAAGGCACACACACAGAACTATTAGATAAAAACGGTATGTATAAAAAGTTAGTAGAAATGCAAAGCTTTGAATAATTAAAACAATTAATTAAAAAAGGATAAACCAAGTTTATCCTTTTTTTTTGTGCATTGCTAGATTTGGGGCCAACAACATAACCAAATTTAATAATATAAATCTAACGCAAATAATACTAAAATACAAGTTAATTTTGTTTTTAAACCGACAAAACACACATTTAATCGTTTATTTTTGTATAAAACTATGATTTACAGATAGTTAATAATCATTAAAAATTCTAATAAAACTTTTAAACTATTAGCTTAAATTAGAGTCTAATATTTAATATGTCAGAGAACGAAACACTTTTAGTGCAGCAATTACAATCTGAATCAGAAAAAAACGCTGCTTTTAAAACACTAATCACGCTATACAAAGAGCGATTGTATTGGCACATTAGACATATAGTAAAATCTCATGACGATGCGGATGACGTTTTACAAAATACGTTTATAAAGGTTTTTAAAAACATTAATAAATTTAAAGGCGATAGCCAATTATACTCTTGGATTTATAGAATAGCAACTAACGAAGCTTTAACGCATTTAAAAAGAAACGCAAAATTAAAAAACACTGCTAGTCACGATACTCAGGATTTAGCAATAAACAATTTACAATCGGACGTTTACTTTGAAGGAGAAGCCATACAGCTTAAACTTCAAAAAGCAATAGCAACACTTCCTGAAAAACAACAATTAGTGTTTAATATGAAATATTTTCAAGATTTAAAATACAACGAACTATCAGAAATACTTGACACCAGTGAAGGAGCCTTAAAGGCATCCTACCATTTAGCTTCTAAAAAAATAGAAGCCTATTTAAAAGAACATTAAACCAATTACGTTTTTTTTAGTCTTAATAATACAATGAAAAAAGAAAGCTTAAATACAATCAAGACTTCAGGATTTAAAATCCCTAAGGACTACTTTGAAGGATTAGAAGATGCCATTCTAGCGCAAGCAACATTAGAAGCTCATTCTAAAACCTCTGGTTTTAAGGTTCCAGATGGTTATTTTGAAACTTTAGAAAACAATATTTTATCTAAATTAGATAAGCCAGAACCTAAAGTATTTAATCTGTTTAACAAAAAAACTATTGTATCATTATCTAGCGTTGCTGCAGCCATAGTACTATTATTTAATTTAAACCTATTTAAAGCAGCTCCTACATTAGACAGCTTAGATACAGATACTGTAGAAAACTATATTTTAGATGAAATTGAAATTAACGATCTTAACATGTTAATTAATGACTCGGAATTATCTCAAACAGATTTTATAGATTATAATTTAATTGAAGTTGAAGACTATATTGACGATATAGATTTAAACGACTTATACCAAGAATAAAACATATTACAATGAAAAAACATATTATAACATTACTAGTTTTAGTGTTTTCTTTTAGTGCAATTGCACAAAAAGATAAAATAAAACAACACGAAAAACTTAAAGCTTTAAAAGTAGCACACATTACAGAGCAATTAGATTTTTCCTCCAAGGAAGCAGAAGCTTTTTGGCCTGTTTACAATGACTTTGAAGAACAAAAAAACAAATTAAGAGAAGCGTCTGACATCAAACGTAAGGATATTGATGTTACAAAATTAACTAACAAAGAAGCTGAAACCCTAATTAAGGACATGCAAGATTTGGAAGACGCTAGAGTAAAAAGCTATAAAATTTACGTTGATAAGCTTTCAAAAATAATTAGTTACAAAAAAATTGTATTACTATTTAATGCTGAACGCTCCTTTAAAAGAAAAATGATAGAAGAGTTTAGAGGAAGACACAAAGACAATAAAAAAGACTAAAAAAAAGAAGCCAATAGGCTTCTTTTTTTTGCATTAAACTTAACTTGTTTTGATTTTAAATTCTTTCTTTGAATAATTATGAGATTCTGAAATAAATTCAGAATGACGCTATTTCTACTATTCAAACAATCTATTTAAAGGTTAATTTACTAATCTTTTTATTTCCTGCAGCATACGCTGTTGTTTCATCTATAAACCTAATAGTATAATACCCATCATCACTTAAATGCGTCCACGTATTACCAGCGTCACTACTGTAATCTATTCCTTTAAATCCAATTGCAACTAATTGTTGCGCATTGCTATTTGGTACGTATTGTACACAGCTTCTGTAACCAGGTCCACTACCATCAGACATAAGTTTCCATGTTTTTCCGCCATCAGTAGTCTTTATTTTATTAGCCACATTATCATCCGCTTTGGTGTAATCTCCACCTACTGCAAAACCATTGTTTTCATCATAAAAATCTATACTATAAATACCTGTAGTTTCTAAGCCTTGTATAATTGGTGTATCAAAGACCTCCCAAGTGTTTCCTTTATCTGGAGAATATAAAATACGACTAGCCTTACCACCTGTAGCCACCCAAGTTTTATCGCCTACAATAGCTATATTAGTATCACTTGCAGCAAATGCAGCTTCGCCTTCTTTTGCTTTTGGTAACACATCACAAGATAGTTTTGTCCAAGACTCTCCTCCATCTCGTGTTATAATTACACTTAAACAATCATCTGTTGGATCTCCAATTGCAATACCTTCTTGGTCATTCCAAAATTCCATAGCATCGTAGAATGCTTTTTCATGACTTTCTTGATACACGACTGTGTTTTTATGTAAATCAACATCTAAATTAAAAATCAAAGCAGGTGACCCTATACTTAACCCATAACCTTTATTACTAGTAACAGCCAAAGCTCTAAAATTTGGAATAATGCTATCGTGTTTTACTTGAATGGGTAATACCTTTTTAATCGCATTATATCCTGGTAAATCACTATTAAAATACATACCAAATTTTCCTTCAGACGTTAAATAGGCTAAACCAACAGTATCAATAATTTCAATAGCTCTTACATTTAAAGCGTCATCTTCTATTAACGTTTCAATCTCAACAGCTGTAAAAGTGGTTTTGATTGGTTTTGGTACCGTTTTATATTTACCAATACCACAACTACCTAATCCAATTATAAGCGAAATACTAAATATTAGATATATTAATTTTTTCATGATTATTAATTTTCTATAAAAATAGAAAAGCTCCACCATTACAGCGAAGCTTTCCTGAAAAATAATCAACCAAAATTATTTACCTTTTTATTTTTAATGCTTTTGTATCTATAATTAATTATGCTCTGCTAGCTTTATTTAATCCATTATAGATACCTTTTATGTGTTTATTTTTATCAATTAGTATAAGTTTATGTTAACTAAAACCTGTTGATAATCTTCCATTATTCACTTCTATAATTTTAATTATTAGGTGTTTGTGTTTAAATTAATTTAAATCAACCTCTTTTGCCTTGAGGATGCTCTCCTTTTGGTCTTTGCCCACCGATTTTTAAAATCTTTTCTAGTTCTTCTCTAGTAATAAAACCATCTTGGTTTGCGTCTATTTTAGAAAAATCTTCAGCGATAGGTCCCTTAACCTCATTTTTAGAGAGCTTCCCATCTTTATTTGCATCCATTTGTTCTATTATCTGCGATGCTTGCGGTCGTCCTCCTTGACTATTCTGCTGACCATTTGGAGGTCCATGTTGCTCTGCTTCTACTTCTCCCATTACACAACGACCAACATACGGAAACTGATTAGTCACTAAATACATATACTTACCATCTATAGTAATACCATTACACTCGTCTAAATCTCCATAACCAGCTACATACTCGTAATCTGAACCATACGTTCCGTCATGATGTCCTCCAACAGCAATATCCATATGCTGATGTGGATTATCATAAGTGCAATCCTCACCTTCTCTGGTTCCGTCTAACAATTTAAAGCTAGGTTTATACTGTCCACTTTTTGAATAGTACATAGGAAAACCATCATGAGCAAATCCAATATGAACCAAATCTTGTCCTGTATCAAATTTTAAAATCATAGACGTTGGCGTCCCATGATAATGATAAGCACCTGTAGGTTGTACATGTGCATGATTAAAATCTAAACCAAGATCTATAACATCCTGAATAGCCTCTATACGATAATTTTCTCCTGTATCACACACTACAACCTCTGCTGTTTGAGGCTCAAATTTAATTCCGTTTAAAGCAATTCCTGGTTCTCTCATCCATTGCGCTTTACCAGTATATTTTGGTATTAATGGAAATGAATAAGTGATATCCTGAGGTGCAATAGTATTTGGATTACCTGGATTAGGAAAAGCTCCTGTGTCATGGTTTGGTAATGAATTGGTCACCATAATACGCGTATCTCCAACAATACTAACTTTAGTTTTAGTCCCAAAAGTAGCATCCTCTAAATCGTAATTCCCGTAATAATTGTCAGAGGATGTAACAACATGATCTGTATCATGAGAATGATTTGGAGTACCATCATGACTATGAGACGTAGATTTTTTTTGACTATTACAACCAAACAAAAGTCCAATAATTACTAGTGTAATAATTTTAAATATATTTTTCATTTGTTTGGCTATTCTTGTTTAAAATCAGTCTCTTTTTCTACGTTTAGAATTATCATCAGTTTCAAAAAATGCCTTTAATTCTTCCAAATCTAATTCACCATCATTATTAGTATCTATCTTACTAAAATTATCAGATAATTCAATTTTCTTTTTAGCAGCTACTTCTAATTCATTTAATGTTCCGTCACCATTATCATCAACAGCTTTGATTATTTTTTTAGCTGAAATTTTTCTAGGCTTACTATCATCTAAAGACACTTTTAATTCATCCAAATCAATCACTCCATCTTCGTTAGCGTCAATTAAATCAAAATCTTCTGACATTTTCCCTCTTTCATCACTAGCTGCTTCATCTTTATCAATCACTAGATCTTTATTAGTGTCTAATTTTGAAAGAATTTCAGACGCATCTGGTGCTCCTCCACGTTGCTGACCTCTTTCACCTCCTCTTTCGCCTCCTCTTCCACCTTGTCTACCTCCACCTCTTTGAGCAAATACGCTAAAACATAATAGCATTGAAAAGACTGTTAATACTGTTTTTAATTGGTTATTTTTCATTTTTAAATACTGTTTATAAGCTTTAGATGCTTTTATTCTAAAAAACTTGTGATAAAATGTTTTTATATTGAATTTATTTCGTCTTAATAATATATCGTTATTATAAAGACCTCATAAGTTTTACATAATGAAGCCTTTAACTGCTATTAAAAAATTAGTTACGCGCTTTTCTTTTTGGTTTTGGTGCTTTTTTAAATTCGGCTTCAGATATAAATCCGTCTTCATCTGTATCAATTTTATCAAAATTTTCTTTTAAAGGTCCTTTAATTTCGGATTTAGATAATTTACCGTCTTCATCTTTATCCAATTCTTTTAATAACTGACTAAATGTTGGTGGTTCTTTTTTCTGCTTATCGCTAGATTGAGCGTTAACACTAGTTACACTTAAAACTGTTAAACCAAGCACTAATACTGCTGTACTTAATATGTTATTTTTCATCACTAAAAATTTATTTGTTATGGTATTTAAATGTCTTGTTTTTAAATTACTTGTGGCTATATGTGTTAAACTAAACACAAAAAAAAAGACCTTCAAATTATTGAAGGTCCTTTAGTAAAATACTCACACAAAAAATTATTCAGGCCTTCTACGACCTTCTCGACCTTTATTATCAAATCTTCGAGATTTTTTTATTATAGTTTTAAATTGTAACTGTTGCCTAGCGTCACACAACAGGTATATCCCTCTTAATCTGTTAAATAATTCAGTTTCTTTTGTAATAATATTATCTGCAATAGCTTGTGTAATATTATCTATTTGTTCTTGATTTATAGAGTCTGACGTGATACTATTAAATAATTTAACTTTTAAAATTTTAATACTATCTCCAATAACACGTATAGCATTATGGTGTTTAGCTTCTAAACTATTAAACTGCTGTAATTGTGTTGGGCTAAAATTTAATTCGTTGACTATAAAATTACCGGACCCATTTGGTCTGTTAGCACCTGGTCGTCCTAAATAATTGAATAGAAAAAAACCATTCATTATAATTAAAACAATAAGTAAAAGGTATAGTACTGTGTTTTTTTTCATAATTAGAAATTAAAAAATGAAGATTCTGTATCTGAGCTCAATCCGTAATCTGATGCAAAACTAGAAATAGCTTCATCATAATTAGCGCTTTTTATTTGTTGTATTGTATATATATTTACCAGCACAACACAAACTAAAGTTGCTAATTGCAGTTGCGGTGTAAACCACTTCCAAGACTTTGATGTCTCTGCTTTTTCGGCAAACATCTTTAGTAATGCTTTATCCTTAAAAAAAGGAGAAGCTTGGATATTATTAATAGTGTCTAACACATTAATTGTCTTCTCTATTTTATCTTGAATGTTTTTATTAGTGTTCATGTAATTTAGATGTAATAGTTTTTAAAAACTTGCGCTATTCTTGATTTTTGTAAAAAGTTTCTAATGTGTTTTGTAATTTTTTTTTAGCTCTAAACAGCAATGACTCAATAGATCCAATACTTTTATTAGTGATTTCACTAATCTCCTTATAGCTTTTATCATCAATTTTATTTAATGTAAAAACAACACGTTGTGCTTCGGGTAATTTATTAATTGCCAAAAATAAGGTATCACTAGTTTCCTTTTGCTCTAATATTAAACCTGGATGATTAATTTCTGTAAAATAGCTAGCTTTGTCCAAGTTATAATCATTACCAGATAGAGATTGTAAAAAAGCGAATCGTTTTTTTGCGCTTTTTTTTCTAATAAACTCTAAACATTTATTGGTAGCAATCCTATAAATCCAAGTGGACAGCTTAGACTCTTGTTTAAATTTATCTATAGAATTAAAAACCTCTACAAAAACCTCTTGCGCAATATCCTCTGCATCTTCCCTATTTGGCACAAATGATAGACAAGTCCCAAACACTTTGTGCTGAAAATCCTCCAAGAGCTTACTATAGGCTGCTCTATTTTGTGCTTTAAGTTGATCTATAAAATCTGATTCTGTCAAAAATGCTATTTATTGCTATTAAAGCAAGTTTAGATGCAATACTCTTAAAAAACTTGCGCTTTTAATAAAAAAAAAAAGTTAAAAGACATATCTATTTATCTTAATGTTAAAAAGTAACACAAATTAGTGTTATTTACCGTAACTTTGCACGTTATTAAATACAAAAAAATGCGCTTACACAAAAATTTATGCTTTGCAACCGTTGATGGGTTATTATTAATCTTTAATGAAGGGCATTATGCAGATAAAGTTGTTCAACAATTACTTAAACGTGACAAGCGTTGGGGAAGTCGTGACAGAGGTTTTGTTGCAGAAACCACATACGATATCGTACGATGGAAAAGACTTTATGCAGAAATTGCTGAAGTAAAAGAACCATTTAACAGAGATGAAATCTGGCGTATGTTTGCAGTTTGGGCTACACTAAAAGGTATTACACTACCTGATTGGAAATATTTTGAAAATACACCGACAAGAAAAATTAAAGGTCGTTTTGACGAATTTTCTAAAATTAGAAAAATAAAAGAATCTTTTCCAGATTGGATGGATGAGTTAGCTGCTGAAGCTTTAGGCGAAGCTGTTTGGACTAAAGAAGCTGCTGCTTTAAATGAGCAAGCAGATGTTATTTTAAGAGTAAACACACTTAAAACAACTAGAGAAAAACTTAAATCCGATTTATTTGATTTAGATATTGAAACTGAAGAATTAGCAAAATATCCAAATGCTTTAAAATTAGCCGAACGTGGTAATGTATTTACTACAGAAGCTTTTAAAAATGGTCATTTTGAAGTGCAAGATGCCTCTTCTCAATTAGTTGCAGAATATTTACAAGTAGAACCAGGAATGCGTGTTGTAGATACATGTGCTGGTGCAGGAGGAAAAACATTGCACCTTGCAAGTTTGATGGAAAATAAAGGTCAAATAATTGCATTAGACATTTACGACAATAAATTAAAAGAGTTAAAACGTCGTGCTAAACGCGCTGGAGCGCATAATATTGAGCCAAGACACATAGACTCGACTAAAGTTATTAAAAAACTTTATGATAAAGCAGATCGTGTATTAATTGATGCACCATGTTCTGGATTAGGCGTTTTAAGAAGAAATCCTGATGCTAAATGGAAAATGCAACCAGAATTTATTGAAAAAATTAAAAAAACACAAGCCGAAATTTTAAGCTCATATTCTAGAATGGTTAAGTCTGGAGGAAAATTAGTGTATGCTACATGTTCTATTTTACCATCAGAGAATCAAGATCAAGTAACCAAATTTTTAGCTTCAGAAAGTGGTAAAGAGTTTTCTTTAATCAAGGATAATAAAATTTTATCTCACCAATCAGGCTATGATGGCTTTTACATGGCGCTTTTAGAAAGAAAATAATTGTATTTCAACTTAAATAATTGCATTTAAAAAGTTAACACATTTAAAATCAATTATTTCAGTTACAAATAACATATATAAATTTAATTTACATATCGTAATACCCTTTAAAATTTAACAATGAAACAATTTTACTTATTATCATTAACCTTACTACTAACACTAACTAGTTTTGCTCAAGTACCAGCTAATTATTATGATAGTGCTACCGGATTAACTGGTTATGCTCTTAAATCAGAATTAAGAAGTATTATTACTAATGGACATTCTGATCAAGGCTATTCAGGTTTATGGTTGGGATATGAAACCACAGATAGAGACCTTTATTATGAAAACGATAATACAATTTTAGATATTTATTCTGAAAAACCTACTGCTACAGACCAATACAGCTACACATACAACTCTGATCAATGCGGAAATTACAATGCTGAAGGTGTTTGTTATAACAGAGAGCATTTAGTGCCTCAATCATCATTTGGCGAAGCCTCTCCAATGAAAAATGATATACATCACGTGTATCCAACAGATGGCTATGTTAATGGTGGACGCGGAAGCTTTGCATTTGGTATTGTGGGTTCTGCTAGTCATACATATTCTAACGGATCTAAAAAAGGAACAAGTGCTGCTCCTGGATATTCAGGAACTGTTTTTGAACCAATTGACGAGTTTAAAGGTGATGTTGCTAGAGCTTTGTTATACTTTGCAACACGTTATGAAAACACAGTTGATGGTTATACCAGTTTTGATATGTTTAATGGTACTAATGACCAAGTGTTTCAAGGTTGGGCTATTAGTTTGTTATTAGATTGGCATAATAATGTTGATCCAGTAGATGCTAGAGATATACAACGTAATAACTCAGCTTACAATTTTCAAGGTAATGCCAATCCATTTATTAGTCATCCAGAATACGCCAATGCTATATGGAATCCTGGACCTACAGATACACAAGCTCCAACAGTACCTACAAATTTAGTAGCTTCTAATCCTACATCAACTACAATTGATTTATCTTGGTCAGCATCCACAGACAACACAGCTGTTGTAAGTTACGATGTTTTTGATGGTAACAATTACGTAAATACAGGATCAAACGCAACGACTTATACTATTTCAGGATTAACACCAGAAACGACTTACACGCTATCTGTAAGAGCAAGAGACGCAGAAGACAACACCTCTGCATTAAGTACAACAGCTACTGAAACTACATTAGCTGGAAGTACAGGTACAAGTAACGATTTATACTTTTCAGAATATATAGAAGGTTCTAGCAACAATAAAGCTTTGGAAATTGCAAACTTTACAGGAGCAGCTATAACAGACTTAACAGGTTATGAACTAAGATTAAGCTCTAACGGTAACTCGGGATGGACAGCAACTTATAACTTTCCTAGTGGTGCATCAATCAATAATAATGACGTGTATGTTATAGGTAATAGTAATTTATCAGTATGTACAGCTGCTGTAGATGATTCTAATAATACCATTACAGGATTTAATGGTAATGATGCTATAGGATTATTTAAAAACGGAATCCTAATTGACATAATTGGTACTTTAGGAGATAATACGATTTATGCTGCAGACACTACTTTGGTAAGAAATCCAAATATTTCTGGAGGAAACAGTACCTTTAACCTAAATGAATGGACCGAATCTCCATCTAACACATGTACCAACTTAGGACAACATAATCAAACATTAAGCACAACAGACTTTAATAAACAAGAAATAAAAATATATCCAAACCCTATTAAATCTAGTTTATTAACTATTGAAGTTAACGAAAACTCTAGTTTTGAAATCTATGATATTTTAGGTAAAAAGATCTTAAAAGGTAATGTGACTTCTAAAAACAATAAAGTTAGTCTATCTAGCTTAAGTAAAGGTGTCTACATATTAAGATTACAAAACAAAAACGGTAGTATTACTAAAAAACTGATTAAAGAATAAGTAAATCTCAATCTATAATTTAAAAAGCGACTTAATTAAGTCGCTTTTTTTTGTTTAAAACCTAGTGAATAACTCTTAAATTAAGCAGCAATTATTATCTATAATTAACCCTAAAAAACCTAAATTTGTGTCTTTATAAAAAACAACACTCAAACTAAAATATAATGATTCATTTCTTCGGAAACCAAAACAGTAACCTTTTTGCTGTTCAAGCAACAAAAGAATTATCAACGCAAACCATTTCTAAATTGATTTGGTTATTTGGCAACCAGCCAAAAATAGAACAAGCATCATTAGATGCTTTTTTTGTTGGTCCTAGAGCTGCAATGATTACACCTTGGAGTACTAATGCAGTAGAAATCACCCAAAATATGGGTATTGATGGCATCATCAGAATTGAAGAATTTGAAGCTTGCCAAAAAGACTTTACAGGCTTTGATCCAATGATTTCAGAAAAATATAATGGATTAAACCAAGAGTCTTTTTCAATTAATATCCAACCAGAACCAATATTAAATATTGAGGATATAGCATCTTATAATCAACAAGAAGGTTTAGCTTTAAATGATGAAGAAATTGAATACCTTGAAGGTGTATCAAAAAAAATAGGTCGTCCATTAACAGATTCAGAAGTCTTTGGGTTTTCTCAAGTCAACTCAGAACATTGTCGTCATAAAATATTTAATGGGACATTTGTCATTGATGGAAAAGAAAAACCAACTTCGCTTTTTAAACTAATTAAAGAAACCTCCAAGCAACATCCAAACACTATTGTTTCGGCTTATAAAGATAACGTTGCTTTTATAAAAGGTCCTAAAGTGGAGCAATTTGCGCCAAAACGTGCAGATGTTCCTGATTTCTATGTAAAAAAAGATTACGACTCTGTTATTTCGCTTAAAGCGGAAACACATAATTTTCCAACAACCGTAGAGCCATTTAATGGAGCTGCAACAGGATCTGGAGGAGAAATTAGAGACAGATTAGCTGGTGGAAAAGGATCCTTACCATTAGCAGGAACTGCTGTTTACATGACTTCTTATTCTAGATTGGAAGAAAATAGACCATGGGAACAAGCTATGGAAGCACGTCCTTGGCTATACCAAACACCAATGGATATTTTAATAAAAGCTAGTAATGGTGCATCAGACTTTGGTAACAAGTTTGGGCAACCTTTAATTTGTGGATCTGTCTTAACGTTTGAACACGACGAAGCAAAAAGCACGATTATTAATGGTGAAAAAAGAACCAACAGAAAAATTGGTTACGATAAAGTAATCATGCAAGCAGGAGGTATTGGTTACGGTAAAGCAGACCAAGCTTTAAAAGATACACCTAAAAAAGGTGATAAAATAGTAATATTAGGTGGAGAGAACTATCGCATTGGAATGGGTGGAGCTGCAGTATCCTCTGCAGATACAGGAGAGTTTGCTTCTGGTATAGAGCTTAATGCAGTACAACGATCTAACCCAGAAATGCAAAAACGTGCTGCCAATGCTGTACGTGGAATGGTAGAAAGTGACGAGAATTTTATAGTCTCTATCCATGATCATGGTGCAGGTG
Source organism: Olleya sp. UBA1516 (assembly GCF_002323495.1). Classification (NCBI taxonomy): domain Bacteria; kingdom Pseudomonadati; phylum Bacteroidota; class Flavobacteriia; order Flavobacteriales; family Flavobacteriaceae; genus Olleya; species Olleya sp. UBA1516. The sequence goes on along the minus strand of NZ_DCQO01000011.1, from coordinate 37,689 downwards.
GACACTTAAACTGCTTATCAGAATTAGTTGAAGACACAGGTGGAACTATAGATTTAGATGCCTTACCTGTTGGTGATCCAACCCTTTCTGCTAAAGAAATTATTGGTAACGAATCTCAAGAACGAATGGGATTAGTTATTGCCGAAAAACATATAGATCATTTAAACAGAATTGCAGAAAGAGAACGTTCTCCGATTTATACTGTTGGTGACGTAACAGAAAACAATAGATTTACATTTAAATCTAAAACCAAAGGTGATACACCAATGGATTTAGCTTTAGAGGATATGTTTGGAAGCTCTCCAAAAACAATAATGACGGATACCACAATTGACAGAAATTATGGTGGTGTCTCTTATAACCCAAATTTATTTTACGATTATCTAGACCAAGTATTACAACTTGAAGCTGTAGCATGTAAAGATTGGTTAACAAATAAAGTGGACCGTTGTGTTGGTGGTAAAGTTGCCAAACAACAATGTGTTGGTCCATTACAAATCCCGTTAAATAATATGGGTGTAATGGCTTTGGATTATAATGGTGTAGAAGGGATTGCTACGTCTATTGGACACTCTCCTATCTCTGGATTAATTGATCCTGTTGCTGGAAGTAGAAACAGTATTACAGAAGCACTTACTAACATTATGTGGGCTCCATTAAAAGATGGACTAGAATCTGTATCATTATCTGCCAATTGGATGTGGCCTTGTAAAAATGAAGGTGAAGATGCACGTTTGTACGAAGCAGTACAAGCTATTTCAGAATATGCAATTGACTTAGGAATCAATGTTCCGACAGGAAAAGACTCGTTGTCAATGAAGCAAAAATATCCTAACGAAGAGGTTATTTCTCCTGGAACTGTAATTATTTCTGCTGCAGCAAACTGTAATAATATTAAAAATGTTATCGAGCCTGTTTTTAAAAGACAAGGTGGTGACATATATTACATAAACTTATCTCAAGACGACTTTAAATTAGGAGGAAGTAGCTTTGCGCAAATATTAAACAAAGTTGGTAATAACACTCCAAACACTAAAGACGCTAAGTACGTAAAAACCGTATTTAATACTATCCAAAAATTAATCAAGGATAATCAAATTATAGCTGGACATGATGTCGCTTCTGGTGGACTAATTACTACATTATTAGAGTTATGCTTTGCTGATGTAAATTTAGGTGCAGAACTAGATATTACTGCTTTAAACCAAAAGGACTCTTGTAAAGTCTTATTTTCTGAAAATTCAGGGATTGTTTTTCAATCTAAAGATGCTGCTATAGAAAAAGTACTTACAGACGCTAATATTGCTTTTCATAACATTGGAAAAGTTACAGATAGTGATACATTAAGTATTATAAACGGTATTGAGGTCTTTACTATGACTGTCTCTAGATTAAGAGACATGTGGTACAAAACATCTTTTTTATTAGACCAAAAACAAACTGCAAACGGTTTAGCTAAAACACGTTTTGACAACTATAAAAAACAAGATTTACAGTATAGTTTCCCTAAACATTTTACAGGAAAACTCCCAAACATAGATACCTCTAAACCAAGACCAAAAGCTGCAATTTTACGTGAAAAAGGAAGCAATTCTGAACGCGAAATGGCTAATGCAATGTATTTAGCTGGTTTTGATGTTAAAGATGTACACATGACAGATTTAATTTCTGGTCGCGAAACTTTAGAAGATATTCAGTTTTTAGGAGCTGTTGGTGGTTTTTCTAACAGTGATGTTTTAGGGTCTGCAAAAGGATGGGCTGGAGCAATAAAATACAATGAAAACGCTAATAAAGCCATAAATAACTTCTTTAAAAGAGAAGATACTTTATCCATTGGTATTTGTAATGGTTGTCAATTATTTATGGAATTAGAGTTGATTAATCCAGAACATGAGGTGCATGGAAAAATGCTTCATAATGACTCTAAAAAACATGAAAGCGCATTTACTTCAGTAACAGTTCAAGACAATAACTCGGTAATGCTTTCATCATTAAAAGACACAACTTTAGGTGTTTGGATAAGTCATGGAGAAGGTAAATTTAATCTTCCTAAGTCAGAGCAAGAGTATAACATTGTTGCAAAATATGGTTACGATAGTTATCCTGCAAATCCAAATGGATCAGATTTTAATACTGCAATGCTATGTGATAAAACTGGTCGTCATTTAGTAATGATGCCACATATAGAGCGTTCTACTTTTCAATGGAATTGGGCTAACTATCCAGATAACAGACAAGATGAAGTATCTCCATGGTTAGAAGCGTTTACAAATGCGAAGCAATGGATTGAAAATAAAAAGTAAGATAATTCATATTTTTTTTAATAAATTTCTTAGGTTTATGCTGTAATAATTCAGAACATAAAGCTATTAATGAATTTTAGATATATAGAATGTACCAACACTAACCAGTTGGTACAAAACTTTTTTGAGCTTACTGTTGAGCAAACCAGTATACCTTTAGTTTCTAAAGTTATACCAACTGCACAATCGCATATATTATTTTTTAAATCAAAATCACCACTAGAAACAGGCGTAAGAAATAAAATTTATAAGAATAAAGGAATCGTTGTATTTGGGCAATCCTATAAATCTTACACGATGAAGGCACAAAACCCCTATTTTAATTTTGGGATTAATTTGCATCCAACTGCACTATACAAAATTTTAAAAACAGATATTTCTAAATTAACAGATAAACATATTAGCCTATCTAAAATAGATACTAAATTATACGAGTTATTATATCCTGTTTTTAAAGAAAACCTTCACGGAACAGCATTAGCACAGCGTATTGAAAGCCAACTATCAAAGCTTCAAATTTACGAAAGTAAAAACACAAAATTAGTGGACGAAGCTATTAAGGTGATATACAAAAAGGAAGGTAAAATTAATGTAGAAGAACTTCTTAAAATATTTCCAATTTCGCAAAAACATCTAGAAGTACAGTTTAAAAAAACCATAGGATTAACACCTTTAAAATTTATAAAACTTTATAAATTTTTAAGTTTAATGAGGCAATACGAATCTAAAAAAGCATCAATAACACAATTAATAGAGTATTATGCTTATTATGACCTGTCTCATTTTACTAAAGACTTTAAATTATTTATGAACCAAAAGCCCTCAGATTACTTCAAATCTGAGAATATTTTCTTAAATAATTATTTAAAACTCTAATTTTTACGATTTTTTACATCATTTAAACAAAAGATTTTACATAATTTAGCTTCGAATTTATGTGTTTTATTTAATTTAAATGAAAGTTAAGGGATTCATTTAAAAATAGTTAGTTATTAAATAAAAATCAAAAAAGCATATATTCACGCTATCAATCAGTTAGCATAGGAGCTGTTTAATTACAGCTCCTTTTTTTTACTGCTATTTGAAATGGAAATAAAATTTCATACTTTGCAACTCTTAACAACTTCGCAAATAAACTAATGATAGAAATAACTAGACTCTTCGATTTCCCATACTATCAACTTGAAAAATACAATCTTGAAAATTCATTATCAACAAAATATGATGGTAAATGGGTATCAATTTCTACAAAAAAATACTTAGAACAAGCAAATACAATTAGTAGAGGTCTACTAAGATTAGGTGTTGCAAAAAACGATAAAATAGCAGTAATATCCTCTACCAATCGTACAGAATGGAATATAATGGATATTGGTATTTTACAACTTGGTGCACAAAATGTACCTGTATACCCTACAATATCCGAAGAGGATTATGCATACGTTTTAAATCATGCAGAAGCTAAATATTGTTTTATATCGTGTCAAGACGTTTATGATAAAGTCATAAAAATAAAAGGAGAAGTACCATCGTTAATAGAAGTTTATTGCTTTGATCAGTTAGAAAATTGCAAAAATTGGAACGAAGTGTTAGAGTTAGGAAAAGATCAATCTAACCAAAATGAAGTTGAAAAGTTAAAAGATAATGTAAAAGCTAGTGACCTAGCTACTTTAATATATACTTCCGGAACTACTGGAAAACCTAAAGGTGTAATGCTATCACACGATAATTTAGTTAGCAATGCTTTAGAAAGTTTTAAAAGAATACCTATTGGATTAGGAACAGCTAAAGCCTTAAGTTTTTTACCATTATGCCACGTATATGAGCGCATGCTTATATATTTATACCAATACTGTGGTGCCTCAATACACTACGCTCCTATTGACCAAATAAGCGAATACGCACAAGAGGTTAAGCCACAAGTAATGACTGCTGTACCTAGATTACTAGAAAAAGTATATGACAAAATTATTGCTAAAGGCGCTGAGTTAACCGGAATTAAGAAAAAATTATTTTTCTGGGCTGTAGACGTTGGGCTACAATACAAACCTTATGGCGAAAATGGTTGGTGGTACACACAAAAACTAAATCTTGCTAATAAATTAATATTTAGCAAATGGAAAGCTGCACTTGGAGGCGAAGTTGCAGTAATGGCATCTGGTAGTGCAGCTTTACAACCTAGATTAGCACGTGTATTTAATGCAGCAGGATTTGGTGTTATGGAAGGTTATGGATTAACCGAAACCTCTCCTGTTGTATCTGTAAATGATATGCGCAACGGAGGATTTAAAATAGGTACTGTCGGCAAATTATTAGATCGCACTGAAGTTAAAATTGCCGAAGATGGAGAAATTTGTGTAAAAGGACCTCAGGTCATGATGGGATATTACAAAGACGAAGCCAAAACTGCCGAAGTTATTAAAGATGGCTATTTCCACACTGGAGATATAGGTGTTATTGACGACGAAGGCTTTTTAAAAATTACCGATCGTAAAAAGGAAATGTTTAAAACCTCTGGTGGTAAATATGTAGCACCACAATTATTAGAAAACAGATGTAAACAATCTAGATTTATAGATCAAATAATGGTTATTGGTGAAGGCGAAAAAATGCCAGCAGCGATAATACAACCAGATTTTGAATTTATCAGAAATTGGGCCAAAATACATAACAAAACATTAGGTACTAACGAAGCGTTAGTTGCTAATCCAGAAGTAATAGCTCGTATACAAGAAGAGATAGACACAGCAAACACTAAATTTGCTAAGTGGGAAAAAATTAAACAATTTAGATTAACAGCCGAAGCTTGGACTGTAGAAGGTGGACACTTAGCTCCTACTTTAAAACTTAAGCGTAAAATAATTAAAGAAAAATATAAAGCATTATACAACGATATTTATGGTTATTAATACTTTAAAATAAATCTTATCTGCAAAAAAGCTATCTAAATTTAGGTAGCTTTTTTTTATGCACTAATTTTAAATTTATTATGCATGCATAATAAATTTTTACTATCTTTGAAAAGATAACCATTTATAATGATTCCAATATGAAAGACAAAACCATAGATTACGTCCTTAGAACCACATGGTTAGCGGTTAATAAAATGTACAACGAAGAAGCTGCTAAATTTGGTACAACTATGGCTACTGGTTTTACTTTATTAAGTATTGATCAAGAAGAAGGAACACCTTCCACCTCATTAGGTCCAATTATGGGTATGGAAGCAACTAGTCTTTCCAGAATCCTAAAACGTATGGAAGAATTAGATTTAATAGTACGTCGACCAAACCCAAATGATGGTCGTGGTGTATTAATTTATCTAACACCTTTTGGTAAAGAAAAACGTAAAGATGCCAAAGAGCGTGTTTTAGTTTTTAACGAAGCAATTAGAGAACACGTATCTGATGAAAAATTAAAAAGCTTTTACGAAGTTTCGGATACAATTAATGAATTGATCTCAAACAAAAAAATATACAATCAAAAAGAACACACATTAAAATAATATGAGCAAACGTAGAATTAAAAAAGTAGCGATTATTGGTTCCGGAATTATGGGATCTGGTATTGCTTGTCACTTCGCCAATATTGGTGTAGATGTATTATTATTAGACATCGTTCCTAGAGAACTAAACGACAAAGAAAAAGCTAAAGGATTAACCTTAGAAGACAAAGTCGTAAGAAACAGATTAGTAAACGATGCATTAACCGCATCTTTAAAATCTAAACCCTCTCCTATTTACAGTCAAGCTTTTGCTAGTCGTATTACTACAGGTAACTTAGAAGACGACATTGCTAAAGTAGCAGATGTAGACTGGATTATGGAAGTTGTAGTAGAAAGACTTGACATTAAACAACAAGTTTTTGAAAACCTAGAAAAATACAGAACGCCAGGAACTTTAATTACTTCAAACACTTCAGGAATTCCAATAAAATTCATGAATGAAGGTCGTAGCGAAGATTTCCAAAAGCATTTCTGTGGTACACACTTTTTTAACCCAGCACGTTACTTAAAATTATTCGAAATAATTCCAGGACCAAATACTGATCCTTCTGTATTAGAATTTTTAAATGAATATGGCGAAAAATTCTTAGGAAAAACTTCTGTTGTTGCTAAAGACACTCCTGCTTTTATAGGAAACAGAGTTGGAATCTTCAGCATACAAAGTTTATTTCACGCAGTTAAAGACTTAGATTTAACGATCGAGGAAGTTGATAAATTATCAGGACCAGTAATTGGTCGTCCAAAATCGGCAACCTTCCGTACGGTTGATGTTGTTGGTTTAGATACTTTGGTTCACGTTGCAAACGGAATTAGAGAAAATTGCCCTAATGACGAACGTTTAGAGTTATTTGAATTACCTGACTTCATCAATACAATGATGGAAAACAAATGGTTAGGAAGCAAAACAGGACAAGGTTTTTATAAGTTAGTAAGAAATGCAGATGGTACTAAAGACATTCTATCTTTAGACCTAAACACTTTAGAATACAGACCAAACAAACGCGCAAAATTCGCGACTTTAGAATTAACAAAGACTATTGATAAAGTAGTTGACCGTTTTAAAGTATTAGTAAAAGGAAAAGATAAAGCTGGTGAGTTTTACAGAAAAAGCTTCACTGCATTATTTGCTTACGTATCTAATCGTATTCCAGAAATTTCAGACGATGTTTATAAAATTGACGATGCTATGAAAGCTGGTTTTGGTTGGGAACACGGACCATTTCAAATTTGGGATGCTATTGGAGTAGAAAAAGGAATCGAGTTAATGAAAGCTGAAGGTTTAGAGCCTGCTGCTTGGGTTAATGACATGGTTGCTGCAGGTAATACATCTTTTTACACAGTAAAAGAAGGTGCAACATATTACTATGATATTCCTTCTAAAAAACAAACTAAAATACCTGGACAAGATAGCTTCATTATTTTAGATAATATTAGAAAAACAAACGAAGTATTTAAAAATTCTGGCGTTGTAGTTGAAGATTTAGGGGACGGAATACTTAACCTAGAATTTCAATCTAAAATGAATACTATTGGTGGTGACGTTTTAGCGGGATTAAATAAAGCTATTGATTTAGCCGAAAAAGATTTTGCTGGTTTAGTCGTTGGTAACCAAGCTGCAAACTTCTCAGTTGGTGCAAACATCGGAATGATTTTCATGATGGCTGCAGAGCAAGAATATGATGAGCTTAACATGGCTATCAAATACTTCCAAGATAGTATGATGCGTATGCGTTATTCTTCTATCCCAACTATTTCTGCGCCTCACGGAATGGCTTTAGGTGGTGGATGTGAGTTATCATTACACGCAGATAAAGTAGTTGCAGCAGCAGAGACTTATATGGGACTTGTAGAGTTTGGTGTTGGTGTTATTCCTGGTGGAGGAGGTTCTAAAGAAATGGCTTTAAGAGCACAAGATCTTTTCCAAAAAGGAGACGTACAACTTAACGTGTTACAAGAGCATTTCTTAACTATTGGTATGGCTAAAGTATCGACTTCTGCTTATGAAGCGTTTGACTTAAACTTACTACAAAAAGGAAAAGATGTCGTTGTAGTAAATAAAGACCGTCAAATAGCTGTTGCAAAACAACATGCTATGTTAATGGCTAATTCTGGTTACACACAACCCGTAAAAAGAGATGACGTTTTAGTTCTTGGTAAACAAGCATTAGGTATGTTTTTAGTTGGAACAGACTCTATGGAAGACTCTAATTACATTTCTGAACACGATATGAAAATAGCTAATAAATTAGCTTACGTTATGGCTGGTGGAGATTTATCAGAGCCAACACGCGTAACAGAACAATATTTATTGGATTTAGAGCGTGAAGCTTTCTTAAGTTTATGTACAGAACGTAAAACTTTAGAACGTATTCAGCACATGTTAACAAAAGGTAAACCTTTAAGAAACTAAAAAAATGAAAACAGCATATATAGTAAAAGCATATAGAACCGCAGTTGGTAAAGCTCCAAAAGGCGTGTTCCGTTTTAAAAGAACAGATGAATTGGCAGCCGAAACCATCAAGTATATGATGAAGGAATTGCCAGGTTTAGACCCAAAGCGTATCGACGATGTTATTGTTGGTAACGCAATGCCTGAAGGTTCTCAAGGATTAAATATGGCACGTTTAATCTCTTTAATGGGATTAGATATTGTTGATGTTCCTGGTGTAACAGTCAACCGTTTTTGCTCTTCTGGAGTAGAAACTATTGGTATGGCAACTGCAAAAATACAAGCTGGAATGGCAGATTGTATTATTGCTGGTGGTGCAGAAAGCATGAGTAGCGTACCAATGACAGGTTTTAAACCAGAATTAAACTACGACATTGTAAAATCTGGTCACGAAGATTATTATTGGGGAATGGGAAATACTGCTGAAGCTGTTGCAAAACAGTTTAAAGTATCTCGTGAGGACCAAGATGAGTTTGCATTTAATTCGCACATGAAAGCATTAAGAGCGCAAGCTGAAAACCGTTTTCAAGATCAAATAGTACCAATCAATGTTGAAGAAACTTACATTGATGCTAACGGAAAGAAAGCAACAAAATCTTACACAGTAACTAAAGATGAAGGACCTCGTGCAGGAACTAGCAAAGAAGCTTTAGCAAAACTTAGAGCAGTATTTGCTGCTGGAGGAAGTGTTACAGCTGGTAACTCGTCACAAATGAGTGATGGTGCTGCTTTTGTAATGGTTATGAGTGAAGACATGGTTAAAGAACTAGGTTTAGAGCCAATTGCAAGAATGGTAAACTATGCTGCAGCAGGTGTTGAGCCTCGTATCATGGGTATTGGACCAGTAAAAGCGATTCCAAAAGCATTAAAACAAGCAGGATTAAAACAAGACGATTTATCTTTAATCGAGTTAAATGAAGCTTTTGCTTCTCAATCTTTAGCAGTAATTAGAGAATTAGGTCTTAACCCAGATATTATTAACGTAAATGGTGGTGCAATTGCATTGGGTCACCCATTAGGATGTACAGGTGCTAAATTATCGGTACAACTTTTTGACGAAATGCGTAAGCGTGACATGCAAGGTAAATATGGTGCAGTTACCATGTGCGTTGGAACAGGTCAAGGTGCTTGTGGAATATTTGAATTTCTTAATTAAAAAAGACAAGAGAAAATAGAATAAAGAGAAAAGACTGATGTGTGCTAAACAAAGACATAATTATAAGAATTTAAAAATTTGGAAACTCGGTTTAGAGATTACAAATAATATTTCTGACGTGTTATTAGATTTCCCAAAGCACGAAAGATATGATTTAAGTTCTCAAATTAGTAGATGCTCAGTTTCAATGCCAAGTAATATTGCAGAAGGTTCATCAAGAACTGACAAATCTTTTCGTCATTACTTAGATATCTCATTAGGTTCTTCTTTTGAATTAGGAACACAATTATTAGTTGCGCAACACAGAAAATATATAAATAACGAAACATTAAAAAAACTTGAAGAAAAAATAGAAGAATTCCAAAGGATGACAATGGGATTTCAAAATAGTCTCGGTTAGAGTCTTTTTTCTATTTTCTATCTTCTTTAATCTAATTAAAAACATGGCAACAGAAGAAAAAGATATATTAAGAGGAGGTCAATTCCTTGTAAAAGAAACAAATTGTGAAGATGTGTTTACTCCTGAAGATTTTTCAGAAGAACAATCAATGATGAAAGATTCTGTAATGGAATTTAACGATCGTGAAATTATACCTCACAAAGCACGCTTTGAGGCTAAAGATTATGCATTAACTGAAGAAGTAATGCGTAAAGCTGGAGACATGGGCTTTTTAAGTGTTGCCGTACCTGAAGCTTTTGGCGGAATGGGAATGGGATTTGTTTCTACAGTATTAACATGTGATTACATTTCTTCTGGAACTGGATCATTTAGTACTGCTTTTGGTGCACATACTGGTATTGGTACTATGCCAATTACTCTTTATGGTACTGAGGAACAAAAAAACAAATACGTACCAAAATTAGCATCTGGAGAGTGGTTTGGAGCTTACTGTTTAACAGAGCCTGGAGCTGGATCTGATGCAAATTCTGGTAAAACAACTGCTGAGCTTTCTGCAGATGGAAAATCATACAAAATTAACGGTCAAAAAATGTGGATCTCAAATGCAGGATTCTGTAGTGTGATGATCGTTTTTGCTCGTATTGAAGATGATAAAAACATTACTGGATTTATCGTTGAATATGATGGTGAAAATCCTAACGGAATTACTTTAGGTGAAGAAGAACATAAATTAGGTATTCGTGCGTCTTCTACGCGTCAAGTATTTTTTAACGACACTGTTGTTCCTGCTGAAAATATGTTAGCTGGTCGTGGTGAAGGTTTTAAAATTGCGATGAATGCTCTTAACGTTGGTCGTATTAAATTAGCTGCTGCATGTTTAGATTCTCAAAGAAGAATTTTAACTACTGCTGTAAACTATGCTAAAGAACGTAAACAATTTAAAACACCTATTGCAGATTTTGGAGCAATTAAAGTGAAGTTAGCCGAAATGGCTGCAAGTGCTTATGCTGGTGAATCTGCTACTTATAGAGCTGCTAAAAATATTGAAGACAGAATCGCGATGCGTGAAGCTGCTGGAAATACACACCAAGAAGCAGAGCTTAAAGGTGTTGAAGAATATGCAATTGAATGTTCTATATTAAAAGTTGCGGTATCTGAAGATGTACAAAATTGTGCAGATGAAGGAATCCAAATTTTTGGTGGAATGGGATTCTCTGAAGAAACTCCTATGGAATCTGCTTGGAGAGATGCTAGAATTGCACGTATATACGAAGGAACTAACGAGATTAACAGAATGTTAGCGGTTGGTATGTTAGTTAAAAAGGCAATGAAAGGTCATGTTGACTTATTAGGTCCTGCTTCTAAAGTACAAGAAGAATTAATGGGAATACCATCTTTTGAAACACCAGATTACTCTGAGTTATTTTCAGAAGAAAAAGAAATGATTAAGAAACTTAAAAAGACATTCTTAATGGTTGCAGGTGGTGCTGTTCAAAAATATGGTCCTCAATTAGAAGATCACCAACAATTATTAATTGCAGCTGCAGATATCTTAATTGAAATCTATATGGCAGAGTCTGCAATTTTAAGAACTGAGAAAAACGTTAAGCGTACTAGCGAAGCTGAGCAATCGGCACAAATCGCAATGGCTAAATTATATTTATATCACGCAGTAGATATTGTTGAAGAAAAAGGAAAAGAAAGTATTATTTCTTTTGCTGAAGGAGACGAACAACGTATGATGTTAATGGGTCTTAAGCGTTTTACAAAATACGCTAACTATCCAGATATAGTAGACTTACGTATCGAGATTGCTGAAAAAGTAAAAGCAGAAGGAAAATACTGCTTCTAAAAATTAAGTTTTAGTTTTAATTACCCTAAAAAGCTGTTTTGTAATGAAACAGCTTTTTTAATTTTGTTACTTTAGTAAAAAATTAAAAGTAAATGATTAAACACTTCCTATTTTTTACTAGCGCTTTGCTACTTTTAAGCTGCAATAATAATCAGAAACAAATTTTTAAACCCGAAAAACCACCGACTGTAGTATTAAAAGCACAAGATCAAATATTAGTAGACGGTAGAGCAACTGAAGATGCTTGGATTAATGCCAAATGGCATGCCATAGACCAAAAATGGTTAGGCGAGAATTATAATGATGAAGACTTTAAAGGACAATACAAACTAACTTGGAACGAACAAGCTCTTTTTGCTTTAGTCAAAATTCAAGACGATTCACTTTATGATCAATATAAAGACCCATTAAAATTATGGTGGGATGATGATTGTGTTGAAGTCTTTATTGACGAGGATAATAGTGGTGGTGAGCATCAATATAATCACAACGCATTTGCTTATCATGTTGCACTAGATGGAAACGTCGTTGATATTGCTCCTGGCGAAAAACCAACTCTTTATAACAACCACGTAGAATCTAAGAGAATTACTTCGGGTAACACTTCTATTTGGGAACTAAAAATACATATTTATAAAGCTAATTATATTGATGGAGGACATAACTCACCTACTAATTTGTTCTCTAATAAAAAGATAGGATTTGCCATAGCATATTGTGATAATGATTCAAGTACTGAACGCGAAAATTTTATAGGATCAGAAATTATTGAAGGAGAAGATAAAAATAGAGGCTGGATTGATGCTTCTGTTTTTGGGACTTTAATTTTAAAAGAATAAAAAATGAATAAAACTCTAATAGCAAGTTTAATATTAATTCTAACTGGATATTCAAACTTAAAAGCCCAAGGCTTACTGCAAGAAAAAAACAACTTTACTAGACAAGACACGCTTCGTGGTAGTATTACTCCTGAGCGCGAATGGTGGGATTTAAGCTATTATCATTTAGACATTAAGGTTAATCCTGAAGACAAAACTATTGCTGGAACAAATACAATTCAGTATAACGTTTTAAAACCAAACCAAGTTTTACAAATTGACTTGCAAGAACCATTAGTATTGACTAAAGTGACTCAAAACAATAAAGAACTAGAAATAAAACACGATGGAAATGCACACTTTGTAATGCTTAAAGATCAACAATATATAGGTGAAACAAATAGTGTAATTGCTTATTACGAAGGGAAACCTCGTGAAGCTGTTAGAGCACCTTGGGATGGCGGAATTTCTTGGAAAAAAGATACCAACGGAAATCATTTTATAGCCTCATCCTGTCAAGGACTTGGCGCAAGTGTTTGGTGGCCTAATAAAGACCACATGTATGACGAAGTAGATAGTATGGATATTAGCGTTACTATCCCAAAAGGGTTAATGAATGTGTCTAACGGAAGACTTAAAAATATTATTGATAATAAAGATGAAACAATTACAACTAATTGGCATGTAGCAAACCCAATTAACAACTATGGTGTAAATATTAATATTGGTGATTATGCTAATTTTTCTGAAGTTTTTAAAGGCGAAAAAGGCGATTTAGACATGAATTATTACGTCTTAAAAGACAACCTTGAAAAAGCAAAAAACCATTTTAAAGATGCACCAAAAATGATGAAAGCTTTTGAACATTGGTTTGGTCCTTATCCGTTTTACGAAGATAGTTTTAAACTGGTAGAAGTTCCTTATTTAGGTATGGAACACCAAAGTTCTGTAACTTACGGAAACAAATATATGAATGGCTATTTGGGTAGCGATTTATCCGGAACAGGTTGGGGTTTAAAATTTGATTTTATTATTATTCACGAAGCTGGACACGAGTGGTTTGCTAACAATATTACCAATGTAGATATTGCAGATATGTGGATTCACGAAAGTTTTACTGCTTATTCTGAAAGCTTATTTTTAGATTATTATTACGGTAAACAAGCCTCATCAGAATACGTTATTGGTACAAGAAGAGGTATTCAAAATGACAGACCGTTAATTGGACATTATAATGTTAATAATGAAGGTTCTGGCGACATGTATTACAAAGGTGCAAACATGCTTCATACCATTCGTCAATTGGTTAAAGATGACGAAAAATGGAGACAAATATTACGTACTTTAAATTCAAAATTCTATCATCAAACCGTAACAACACAACAAATTGAAAACTGTTTAGCAGAAGAATCTGGATTGGATTTAAAAGGCATTTTCAATCAATATTTACGCACTGTTAACATTCCTGTTTTTGAATATCAAGTTGAAGGTAAAAAATTACACTACAAATGGACTAATATAGTTGATGACTTTATAATGCCAATTCAAATTGAAGTCAATGGTGTTAATCAATGGATTACACCTTCAAAAAACAATCAAACGCTTAAATTAAAATTTAAAGATGCTAAAATAAAAGTGGATAGTAATTTTTATGTGAATGTAAAAGCACTTTAAAAATGACTACTGACGAGTACTATTTTAAATCTGATACTGAATGGCGAGAATGGTTACACATCAATCACGACAGCGATGATGGTATCTACCTCATCTTTTACAAAGTAGACCACAAAAACGAAAGTATGCGTTGGGAAGAAGCTGTAAAAGTAGCCTTGTGTTATGGTTGGATCGATAGTACTGTTAAAAGTTTAGGAGATGGAAAACGCAGACAATATTTTTGCAAACGTAATCCAAAAAGCGTTTGGAGCGCACTTAACAAAAGACACGTTAAAGCTTTACTTGCAGAAGACTTAATGCATCCAAAAGGTTTAGAAATAATTAAAACAGGAAAGAAAAACGGAAGTTGGACTGCTTTAGATGACGTTGAAAAAGGTATAATTCCCGAAGCATTACAATTAGCGTTTAATGCAAACCCGAAAGCTTATAAAAACTACAACAATTTTGCGCCTTCATACAGAAAAAGTTATTTGTATTGGCTAAACCAAGCCAAACGGGAAGCTACAAAAGAAAAGAGAATTACAGAGATTATTAAATTTTGCGAAGCCAATATTAAGTCTAGAGATACGTGGTAATGACTAAATATTGAAAGGCTTTCACTTTTTTTCGACTTAATATAAAACCGCAACACAATGAATATTCAAAAAATAAATTTCACTAATGCAGAAGGTCAACAATTAGTTGGTCGTTTAGAGCTGCCAATAAATCAACATCCTCATAATTTTGCCATTTTCGCACATTGTTTTACTTGTAATAAAAACTTATCTGCAGTAAAAAATATTTCTCGCGAATTAACAGCAAATGGCTTTGGAGTATTACGTTTTGATTTTACTGGTTTAGGGGAAAGTGAAGGTGATTTTGAAAACACCAATTTTTCAGGAAATGTAGAAGATTTAATTAGTGCTTCTAATTATTTGAAAGAAAACTATACTGCTCCTTCCCTATTAATTGGACATTCCTTAGGTGGAGCTGCTGTTATATTTGCTGCCTCTACAATAGAATCTGTTAAAGCGGTTGCAACCATTGGAGCACCTTCTAATCCAAAACACGTCAAGCACTTAATACAAAGTAGTGTTGAAGAAATTAAGGCAACAGGAAAAGCAAATGTGAATATTGGAGGAAGACCATTTACAATTAAAAAACAATTTTTAGAAGATATTGAAACTAAGTCACTACCAGACGTTGCTAAAAATTTACGAAAAGCCTTATTAGTTATGCATTCGCCTCAAGATACAACCGTTGGTATTGAAAATGCTGAAGAAATTTATATCGCAGCAAGACATCCAAAAAGTTTTGTAACGCTAGATGGAGCGGATCATTTATTAATGAAAAAAGAGGATTCTGTTTACGTAGGAAGTGTGATTGCTACTTGGGCAAAACGCTATATTACCATACCTAGAACAGAAATAGTAAAGACAACACATCAAGCAGTTGCAAGTTTAGATGCAAAAGATGGTTTTACCACACAAATGACTGTTGGAAGTCATACTATGATGGCTGATGAGCCTACAAATTTTGGTGGCAATGATTTTGGACCTTCGCCATATGAGTTTGTCTCAGCTGGATTATCTGCTTGTACTGCAATGACTGTTCAAATGTATGTTAAACGAAAAGGATGGGATTTACAAAATATTGAAGTCCACACTTCACATACTAAAGTATCAAAACAAGTTGTTGAAAATGGCGAACAAAAAGAAATGAAAGTTGACACGTTTAATAGAGAGATTAAACTAAAAGGTAACTTAGACGAAAAACAGATACAACGTATTCTTCAAATTGCAGATAAATGTCCAGTGCATAAAACGTTACATAGCGATATAGAAGTGGCTACCACACTGGTTTAAATAAAAAAGCGCATCATTTTAATGATGCGCTTTTTTATTGTTTTAAGTTTCAAAATTACAAACCACTAATAAAACTTCCGTAAGGATCTTTAAACTGAATCCCTTCAGTAAATCTGTGTTTACTTAATTGTTTATATTCCACTAAAGCCCAAAGCACAAACTCTTTTACAAAATAACTTTCTTGTTTTGTTAATTTTGGTTGGTGTTCTGCTAATAAATCATCTAAAGGAGAAACTGCATCTAATAGATTTTTATACTCCTTGTCTCGTAAACCGTCTAATAGCTCAAAACCTTCAGAAGCATTGAAAAACCAAGAGACAATGTCATCATAAGGACTTACATCTTCTTGTTTTTTTAATTTTTCTATCTTAGGGAAAAACTCAGGAAATAAACTTTTAACCGCTTCACCTATTAAGTTATAAGCCACTTGTGCAGCACCTTCTTGTTCACCTTCATAAACCAACTCAACTTTACCAGTAATAGCAGGAATAATTCCTAAAAAGTCTGATAATCTAATAGTTGTAGTATCATCTCCATTTTTTAATCCTCTAAGCTCTGCTGTACTTAATAAGTTTTCAAAAGCGGTAATACTTAAACGTGCACTTACACCACTTTTTTCATCTATAAAATCACTGTCTCTTGCTTCAAATACAATTTGTTCTAATAAATCTTTTGCTAATTCTGGTACATGAATACTTTCTTTTTGACGACCATCAGATTTAGCTTCTTGTTGCGTAATAATTTTAGCAGTTTCAATATCTTTTGGATAATGCGTTAAAATTTGCGATCCAATTCTATCTTTTAAAGGTGTTACAATGCTTCCTCTATTGGTATAATCTTCAGGATTTGCAGTAAAAATAAACTGCATGTCTAAAGGTAAACGTAATTTAAATCCTCTAATCTGTATATCACCTTCTTGTAAAATGTTAAACAAAGCCACTTGTATTCTAGCTTGTAAATCTGGTAATTCATTAATAACAAAAATGCAACGATTTGCACGCGGAATCATTCCGTAATGTATTACTCTGTCATCTGCATAACTCAACTTTAAGTTTGCTGCTTTTATTGGATCCACATCACCAATAATATCTGCAACAGTAACATCTGGAGTTGCTAATTTTTCGGCAAAACGCTCGCTTCTATGCATCCAAGTAATTGGTGTGTCGTCTCCTTTTTCTGTAATCAATTCGGTTGCAAAACGTGAAATGGGTTGTAAAGGATCGTCATTAATTTCGGAACCATCAACCACAGGAATATACTCGTCTAACAAATTAAGCATTAAACGTGCTAAACGTGTTTTTGCTTGACCACGTAATCCTAAAAAGTTGATATTATGACGTGATAAAATGGCACGTTCTAACTCTGGAATCACAGTGTTTTCGTAACCATGTACGCCTTCAAAAACGGTTGTTTTACTTTTTATTTTTTCAATTAAATTATCTCTTAATTCATCTTTAATAGACTTGCTTTTGTATCCAGCTTTTTTTAATTCGCCTAAAGTTTTAATATTTTTTATTTCCATAGTTCTTTTAAATCTTTTTCATTCGAGCGTGAAAATTTTTCACTTATAACTCTTAGCTTTTTTTATCCTTTAATTCTTTTTTTTCTATTTGTTTCGTAGTCCTCAAAAATCATTTCACCTAATCCTTTTAATCCTGTATAAAACGCTTTTCCTTGATTGGCATGCGTAAATTCTTCTACAAATTGCATTAGATAAGGATCTTGAGCAATCATAAAAGTTGTAATAGGAATATGCAATTTTCTGGCTTGTTGTGCTTGTGCATAGCATTTATTAGTAATGTATGGGTTTAAACCATTACTATCTTTATAATAGGTTCCGTCTGGCAAACGCAAGCAACTTGGTTTACCATCTGTTATCATAAAAATTTGCTTATTAGTATTACGTTTACGACGCAATAAATCCATTGCTAATTGTAGTCCAGCAACCGTATTTGTATGATATGGACCAACGTTTAAATAGGGTAAATCTTTAATTTTTATTGGCCAAGCATCGTTACCAAAAACTAATATGTCTAAGGTATCTTTTGGGTAGCGTGTTGTAATTAATTCGGCTAAAGCCATCGCTACTTTTTTAGCAGGTGTTATTCTGTCCTCTCCATACAAAATCATACTGTGGCTAATGTCTATCATTAAAACCGTACTCATTTGTGACTTATGTGTGGTTTCTTCGACCACTAAATCGTCTTCGGTTAAATTAAAATCGCCAATTCCGTTGTTAATTTGTGCGTTTCTTAGACTTTCCGTCATAGAGACTTTATCCAAACTGTCGCCAAATTGGTAGTTTCTAAAATCGCCTGTATGCTCATCTCCTATTCCAACACCTTTACTTTTATGGTTTCCAGAACCACTACGTTTGATGTTACCAAATATTTGATCCAATGCAGATTGTCTAATGGCACGCTCAGTCTTTGCTGTAATAGCATTCCCTTTGTTTCCATCTGGTTTAATTTCTTCACGTATGTAACCTTTTTCTTTAAGATCTTCAATAAAATCGTCAATTGAATATTCTGGAGTGGTTAATTTATATTCTTTATCTAATTCGCGAAGCCAATCTATAGCTTCGTCAAAATCTCCAGAAGTATGCGTAATTAATTCTTTAAAAATATCAAAAAGCTTCTCAAAAGGGGATTGCGAAGGTGCTTCGTATGGTTTAAATACAAAGCCTTTTCTGTTGTTATTTTTGTTTTTCATGCAGTATAAAAATACGACATTTTAACATCAAAATAAACGTCTTAACAGCTTTTTAAGATTATGTTGTTTAACTTTATGCAAACTAATCGACCAAAAATGAAAAAACTATCCTTTACCCTCTTATTACTCTTCTGTATTACAGCGTTTTCGCAAGAATTCTCTATGGATTTAGTTAAAAACATGAAACCAAGAAACATTGGTCCAGGCGGAATGTCTGGTCGTGTTACAGCAATAGATGCTGTTCACTCTAATCCAGATATTATGTATGTTGGTACTGCTTCTGGTGGTTTATGGAAATCGACTTCTGGTGGTATAAATTGGGAACCTATTTTTGAAAAAGAAGTCACAGCATCTGTTGGTGCAGTTGCCATACAACAATCTAATCCAAGTGTGATTTGGGTAGGTACTGGAGAAGGTAATCCTAGAAATAGTTTAAATGGTGGTTATGGAATCTATAAATCTTTAGACGCAGGAAAATCATGGACGCTTATGGGTTTAGAAAACACTAGACACATACATCGTGTGGTTATAGATCCTACAAATCCTAATATAGTGTATGCTGCTGCAATTGGTAGTCCATGGGGAGAACATCCAGAACGTGGTATTTTTAAAACTACAGATGGTGGTAAATCTTGGAAAAAAATATTATTTGCCAATAACAAAACAGGAGCTGCAGACCTTGTTATGGACCCTACTAATCCAAACAAATTAATTGCTACACTATGGGAGCATAAACGTGAGCCTTGGTTTTTTAAATCTGGAGGAACAGGTTCTGGATTACATATCACACATGATGGTGGAGAAAACTGGACTAAAGTAACAGAAAAAGAAGGCTTTCCTAAAGGAGAACTAGGTCGTATTGGTGTCGCAATAGCTGCTAATAAACCAAATATTATTTATGCTTTGGTTGAAGCAAAAAAGAATGCACTTTACAGAAGTGATGATGGTGGGTTTAAATGGAAAAAAATAAATGAAAAAAGCGACATTGGAAATAGACCTTTTTATTATTCTGAAATATATGTTGATCCACAAAACGAAAACAGAGTATATTCAGTTTACACCTATATTAATGTTAGTGAAGATGGTGGTAAAAACTTTACACAGTTAATGCCTGCTTATGGTGCAAACAATGGAGTGCATCCTGATCATCATGCTTGGTGGATACATCCTACAAATGGTAATTTTATGATTGATGGTAATGATGGTGGATTAAATATTACTAAAGATGGTGGTAAAAACTGGCGTTTTGTTGGTAACCTTCCTGTGGCTCAATTTTACCATATTAATGTAGATAATGAATATCCATATAATGTGTATGGAGGTATGCAAGATAACGGATCATGGAGAGGTCCTGCTTATGTTTGGCGTGCACAAGGTATACGCAACAGCTATTGGCAAGAGATTAGTTTTGGAGATGGTTTTGATGTGGTACCTGATAAAGACGATTCGCGTTACGGTTGGACCATGAGTCAACAAGGCTCTGTTAGCAGATATGATTGGCAAACAGGTAATAATTATACTATACAACCAACACATCCAGATAAAGATGTTACCTTAAGATTTAATTGGAATAGCGCAATAAACATTGACCCTTTTAGCAATAATACTATTTATTTTGGAAGTCAGTTTGTACATAAATCTACAGACAAAGGATTAACATGGACAGTCATCTCACCTGATTTAACAACTAACGATCCTGAAAAATTAAAACAACATGAAAGTGGTGGCTTAACTATGGATGCTACTGGAGCAGAAAACCACTGTACTATTTTAGCAATAGAACCTTCTCCTGCAGAAAAAGATGTCTTTTGGGTTGGTACAGATGATGGTCGCGTGCATGTTACCACAAATGGAGGACAAAGCTATAACGACGTGTCAAATAATCTAAAAGGATTACCTAAAGGCAGTTGGATTGCACAAATAAAAGCTAGTAATAAAAATAAAGGTGAGGCTTTGCTTATCGCCAATGATTACAGACGTTTTAACTACACACCTTACGCTTATAAAACAACTAACTATGGTAAAACATGGGAGCGTATTGTAGACGAAAACGATGTTAAAAGTTACACCTTATCAATTATTGAAGATTTAGAAGAACCAAACTTACTATTTTTAGGTACAGATGATGGTTTATACGTATCTATAAACGCAGGAAATAATTGGACTAAATGGACGGAAGGCTTCCCTACTGTTTCTGTAAAAGACTTAGTAATTCATCCTAGAGAGCATGATTTAGTAATTGGGACTTTTGGACGTGCTGCTTGGGTTTTGGACGATATTAGACCATTACGTGCTATAGCAAAAAACAAACAAGTTATAGACAGTAAAATTACCCTATTCTCTCCTCCTATTGCATATCAAGCAGCTTACCAACAACCAACAGGAAGCCGATTTGGTGCAGATGCTATGTTTAATGGAGATAACAGAGGTCGTGGTGCACAATTTACGTATTTGGTTAATCCTGTAAAAGCTTCAAAAGAAGAGAAAAATGAAGACGATGATGATAAAGCAAATGATTCTGATGCTGATGACGATAAAAATGAAATTAAATGGGATTCTATTTCATTAAAAATATACAATGGAGATAAGTTAATCAGAACCTTAAAACGTAAAGTTCCAGAAAATAAAGGATTACATAAATGGACTTGGTATATGGACGAAAAAGGTGGCGACAGACCATCTAGAACCGTTAGAAAAAGCTCTAGAGAATCTGGAGGTGTAGATGTAAAACCAGGCAACTACAAAGCTATTTTAGAATATGGTGACCAAACATCAGAAACCATGATTACTGTAGCGTCAGATCCAAGACTAGATGTATCTACCAAAAATACAGATGCTGTATATGCTGCTTTAAAAGAGATTGAAAATATCCGTCAAATAGCTGCTGATGCCACTAAGCAATTAGCTGAAAATAAAAAGTTAGCTGAAAAATATAAAACGGAATTAACGGATTTAGATAAAGAAAAATATAAAGATGAAATAAAAGCATCCAAAGACATAATTAAACAAATTGATGAATTATTAGATATTTACATTGGCAAACAAGATAAACGCCAAGGAATAACTAAAACTTTAGATGTTAGTGTAAATAACAGAATAGGTACTGCCTCTTGGTATATTGCAACAAGACAAAATGGTTTAACTAGTACAGAAACCACCTTATTACAACATGCTAAAGAAGATTTAAAATTAGCATTAGATAAAACCAATACCTTTTTTAACACCAACTTTAAACCCTATTATCAAAGCATTATTAAAATTAATATGACCAAAGGTATAGATGAAATTAAAACCTTTAGTTTAGATTAATTGTTTGTAAATTACAACAGTAAAATTATGTATCTAACATTATAATAATTACGAAAAAAATAAATTTTAAAATGAAAAAAATAACAAAATTAGTATTGGCATTATCTCTTGTTTTTGCTGTAAGTTGTAAGGACGACACTAAAAATTCTGATAGTAAAAAAGAAACAACTGAGTCTGTAGCAAAAACTGAAAAATTTGTTGTAAAACCAGAAGGAACAACAGTAAAATGGACTGCTTACAAAACGACTGAAAAAGTTCCTGTTGGTGGACAGTTTGTCACTTTAAATTTTGATGAAAAAGCAGGAGATTCTCCACAGGATGCATTAAACAATTTAAACTTTTCTATTCCAATTAGTGGTTTATTTACAGACAACGACGCTAGAGATTTAAAGTTAAAAACTTCATTTTTTGGAGAGATGTTAAATCCTGAATTTATAAAAGGAACGATTAAACATATAGATAACAAATACATTGCTTCTATTACCATGAATGGCGTCACTAACGACTTACCTTTAGAAGTAAAAATCACAGATGAAAGACGTGTAGCCATGTCTGCGACAATGCAATTAAAAGATTGGGATGCCTTAGGTGCTTTAAGTATTTTAAATAAAGTTTGTTTTGATTTACATAAAGGTGCAGATGGTGTTAGTAAAACATGGGAAGACGTTTCAATAGAAATCAACACTTTTTTAAGAAAAAACTAATAGTATTTTATTATATTAGTAAAAAAGCAGTTGGACAGAGCTACTTAACTTAAAAATCTAAATAAAATGAAAATGAAAAAAATATCATTACTACTATTAGTGTTAACTTTTGGAGTATTTATAAGCTGTAAAGAAGATAAAACACAACCTGAAACTGAAAAAACCGAAGCCGAAACTGCAAAAAAGGTTAAACTAAAATTAGAATCTAAAAGCGGAAGTAATGTTACAGGTAATGCTGTATTTACAGAAGAAGATGACCAAATTAAATTTACTGCAATGCTTAGTGGTTTAGAGCCAGGAATACACGCTATCCATATTCATGAAAAAGCAGATTGCTCTTCGGATGACGGAAAATCTACAGGTGGACACTGGAACCCAACAGGAGCACCTCACGGAAAATGGGGAAGTAAAGCTGGATACCATAAAGGCGACATCGGTAATTTACAAGCAGACGCTAATGGTCATGCTACAATAATGCTAAAAACAGATGAATGGTGTATTGGATGTGGTGACGAGAACAAAGACATATTAGGTAAAGCAATAATTGTACATGCTGGTACAGATGACTTTACAACACAACCAACAGGAGATGCTGGTGGACGTGTAAGTTGTGGAGGGATCATTAAGTAATCCACAATAGCAATAGATTAAAAAAAATCGCTTTTAAGCGATTTTTTTATGTTTTTTATTATACTTTAGTTCAAGATATTTTTATATGGATATAGACAATTTAGTAGTACAATTTAAGAAGAAAGACGAAAAGGCTTTTGAAAAATTATACGATATGTACAAAGATAGTATGCATGGTGTAATTTATAATATAGTTAGAGATAATGACATTGCAGAAGAAATCATGCAAGATGTATTTATCAAAGCTTGGCATAAAGCCGATAGTTACGACGTTAAAAAAGGTCGTTTCTTTACTTGGTTAATAAATATTGCTAGAAATGCAGCAATAGATAAAACTAGGTCTAAGTCCTTTAAAAACTCGGGTAAAAACCTTAACTCTGATTTTTTCGTAGATATTATCCAGTCGCATGATAGTTTAGACGATAGTACTGATGCTATAGGCATCAAGAAATTTGTAGACAAATTAGCTAAAAAGTGCATTGAAGTGATTGAGCTATTATACTTTAAAGGGTTTACTCAAAAAGAAGCCTCAGAAGAGTTAGACATGCCAATTGGGACGATTAAGACTAGGAATAGAAATTGTATAAAAGAATTAAGAGAAGCTGTACTATAATATGAACATTAACGACTATATAAACTCAGGAATATTAGAACTGTACGTTGCTGGACAGCTTTCTGAAAAAGAAAGTAGTGAAGTATATGATCTAATGTTGAAACATCCCGAAGTCCTAAAAGAAGTTTTAGAGATAGAGGCTGCTATAGTTAAATTAACTGCAAGTGTCTCTCCAAAAAAAGATATCGCTTTTAATACTATAAAAGGTAGATTAAACAACAATACAGATAGTAAAGTTATTAGTTTAAACAGACCTAAAACCCAATGGTTAAATTATTCTGGTTGGGCAGCTGCTGTTGTTTTAGCAGGTGGATTAATTTGGACAATAAATCAAAAATCTGATTTAGAAAACCAAATACAAACGGTTAATACTGAAAAAGACTTTTTAGAAATCCAAATGGAAACTTCTAAAACAGATTTAGCAGAAACTAAAAACTTATTAAATATAATTAGAGATAAGAGCATTATTAATATACCATTAGAAGGTCAAGCTGCAGCTCCTGGAGCTTTTGCTAATGTGTATTGGGACATAAAAGATGACACAGTCTATTTAGACTTACAAGGTTTACCAGAGCCTCCAGAAGGTAAAGTATACCAAGTCTGGTCTTTAACTTTAAACCCTCTAACACCAACTAGTTTAGGTACTATTGACGATTTTATACAAGACGACAATAAGATTTTTAAACTTAAAAATGCTAATCAATCACAAGCATTTGGTATAACATTAGAGCCAGCTGGAGGAAGTCCTTCTCCAACATTAGAACAGTTATATACTTTAGGTGCTTTGGC
This sequence comes from Olleya sp. UBA1516, assembly GCF_002323495.1. Lineage (NCBI taxonomy): Bacteria > Pseudomonadati > Bacteroidota > Flavobacteriia > Flavobacteriales > Flavobacteriaceae > Olleya > Olleya sp. UBA1516. Next base: position 12,931 of record NZ_DCQO01000011.1, on the reverse strand, counting down.
ATCCTTATAAGATTATAGATCACTTACAAAAAAGACACCTATTAGGTGTCTTTTTTTTTGCTTTACTATATCAAACTAATTTATACAGTATCATGCACTTGAGCTTGTTTGTTATTTACAAAATAATAGCCATTTGCTTATAAATAATAATCTAATGAAACATAAGTAAACAAATAGAAGCTTTTGTGATTTTTGATGCCCAAAATAAGCGCCTAATTACAATGATTAATAATTAAGTGATAAATCTATGTCTAAGTAACATTGCTTAAAGCTTATGCATCATCTATTGCTTTTAATAATCAATTGAGTAAACTTATACTCTAGTAGTTAGTAATTAGTAATAAATAAATAATTCATAATACTTTAAACTAAAAGGTCTATTTGTGTGAATTATAAACAGGATAAAAAAAGAAAGAGTTTGATAATAAATTATCAAACTCTTTCAAAACAAACTAACAAAAAACAAACCTTACTTTTTCATAGCATTTAAATTAATGTTAGTTGTGCAATTAATTGTTTCCCTTAAACTGATTGCAACTATACTTACGTAATTTTAATGAGTAAGGTTTTATTTATTTTTAAAACGTGTAACTTAATGTTGTTTTAAAGTTAAAAGGTGTTCCAGGTGTAAAGTGAATCTCTTCCACTGGATCAACTTCATTTTGTAATCTTGACTCGGTTAAAAATTGAGTTTCTTTCCAATCTGTATCCAATACATTTTCAATACTAACACCTAATCTCCAGTGTTTGTTAAAAGCATAATTCACATTTAAATCTGTTACAAAATAGCCTTCTGCTTGCACACTATTATCTTCATTTGCAGGTCTATCATCTACGTATCTGTAGTTAATTCCTCCTGAAAAATTATTTAAATCTTTAAAAGACAAACCTCCTACCAATGTAAAATCTGGTGCTAAGGGTATATAATCGTTTCCGTTGTCTTCTTCTAAACTTCTTGCTCTGGTAAGTGTAGCATCTGTATTAAAGTAAATATTATCTGTTAATTGGTATCTAACTCCAAAATCTACTCCATAACGTTCAGATTTTCCGCTAGGCTCAATAATTCCTGCATCTCCAACGTAAACAAATTCTTCTTCAGAAAACAAATACCATAAAGCTGTATTAATGACTAACTTTTCTGTTGGTTTCCAAATGTTTCCTAAATCTAATCCATAAGCTTTTGGTAAAGCGTTATCTATTTCTTGATTTAAAACGACTCTAGAATCGTTTGAGTGAAATCCAATTCCGGATTTAACAAACCATTGCATATTATTATTTTGATTATACTCAATACTTAATTTTGGTAAAATAGCGACTTCACTATCAGTAAGGTTAGAGTATGTTGGACTTAATTGGTCTTGGTACTGAAACTTAATATATTCTAGACGTAAAGCTGGTGTAATTTTAACTTTACCTAAATCAATTTCAGCATTAAAAAAACCATATAAATTACGTTGATTAACATTACCCAATTGAATATTTTCTAAGGTTTGTTTTCTATTTAAAGTACGCGATAACTCAATATCACTAACATCGTCATATCTTAAACCAACACCAGAATTATAAGTAATATCAAACGTATCGTAGTTTTTATTTTTTTTGAACTGTGTATTAAATCCAAAAATATTACGCGCTTCTTTTTGCTTTATTTGATCTCCATTTATTGGGTCTTCTAAAAAGAAAGTGAAGTTAGAATATAACTCAAAATTGTAGTTAGAGTAAAAAGCATTAGTCTGCATAGACACGTCATTATCTAATATTGTACTGTATTGCACATTAAGGTTAGTACGATTGGTGTTACCACCTTCTGTATCGTCCACAGCTCCAAAATTAGAAAGCGTTCCGTTATCCACTAATCGTTGAGGGATTTGACCTGAAGCATCCCATTGACTTGTAAAGTGACTAAGGGTTATTCCTATTTTAGAATCATTATTTAAATAGGCATTATACTTACTTACAATATTTAATCTATCAAAATTTTGAGGCGATTCAAAAGGTCCATCAGTCTCAATATACTCTACAGCTACATATGCGTTCTGAGAGGATTTGTTTTCTAGAAGGTTAAACATCCCTAAAGTTCTTAAAGAATTAAATTGACCTGCTGAAAAACTAATTAAGTTATCCTCTAACTTATCTTTTGTTTTAAAGTCTACAAATCCAGCAGTATTAAAATCACCATGATTTGCATAATATGGACCTTTACCAAAATTGATGGTGTTTATAGTTTCTGGGATTAAAAAATGTAAGTCACTATAGCCTTGACCATGTGCATGAGACACCATGTTTACTGGCATACCATCTACTGACAAACCAACATCTGTACCATGGTCGACATCAAAACCTCTTAAAAATATTTGTTCTGCTTTACCACCACCTGCATGTTGACCAATGATCAAACCTGGTACTTTTCTTAAAATTTCTTGTGATGAGTTAATTGGACTTGTTGCCAAATCTATTTTAATCATACTATTCATTACATCAATTGGCTCTGACAAAACTAACTCGTCTAAAACAAATGCTTTAGCCTCTAAATTTATTGTAAATGTATTGTCTAAAAGTGATTGCGTTAAAACAAGTGTTTTCTTTTGATAACCTAATAAACCAACCATTAGGCTATCACCTACTTTTGTTTTATTGATTACAAACTGTCCAAATTGATTGGTATGTGCGTGTTCTTTTGAGGTTTGATTATACACATAAGCAGTTTCTAAAGGTTGGTTATTATCCATAACATACCCTTTAACTGTTTGTGCATTTACTGTTAAAACAACACCTAAAAATGCTAAATAAGTGATTATACTTTTCATTATCTAAATACTATAATTGGTTAACTACTTTGGTGGTTAATGGACCTAACTCATAACTACTTTCTTGTAATTCTTTTTTAAGTTCAGCTACTTCTTTTAATTTACCATTAGCTTTATATATTGCTGCAATATGGTATTGTGCTTCTGGCTCAAAAGTTTGTCCTAAAACGTGCTGCTCTGCTATTGTTAATGCTTTTTTAACGTCACCATTGTTATAATAACTCCAAGCTAATAGATCATAAGATAATGGCGTAGGTCTATTTTCTACTTCAATTTTAGCTAAAGTAATGGCTTTTTCGTTTTTAGTATCTGCTAATATTTTTGAAGAATACACATTATACATATCTCCATAATCCTTATTATCAATAGCTTCAAAATAACTAGATAAATACTTGTTTTTAGCGTCTATATTATTTTCATATTCTGCAATTTCTGCTTTAAACAATAAATAGTCTGGAGCATTATGTAATTGCGAGATAGCATCTAAAATACGTTTAGCTTCTGAAGCATTTTTTTCGTGAGAATATACAATCCAAGCAATTCCTTTTTTAGCATAAGCATCATCAGGATTTAAGGCTAAAGATTTTAAATAGTAGTTATACGATTTTTCTATTTGACCATCATGACCATAAAAATCGGCAAGGTTAGTATAAGACCATTCCATTAAATTATCCAATTTAGAAGACTCTGCTTTTAACGTTGCACGCTCTAAATAATTAATTGCTGAAGCTAAGTCGCCTTTATAATCGCTCCATTTAGACAATCTGATTAGGTATCCAAAATCGTTTAAATCCTTTACGTCCTCTAGATAATTTTTGGCGATATCAAAATCTCCTAACTCCATATGTACATCAAAAAGCATTTTTTTAGTACCATCTAGATTTTGACCGTTTTCTTCAGCTTTTTTAAGTAATTCTAAAGCTTGCTTAAATTTATGTTGTGAAATATAATTACGTGCTAAGGCTCTTAAATGTCCAGCCGAATTATATTGTGTTTGTTCATTTAATGTAATTAGTGATTGCTCTGCAGATTTTAAATGTTTGATGTTTCCTGTAGATTTAAACAATCGTGATTCTGCTCCTGCAATTTGAGATAAGTAAGAGAATTGATTTGGAGTAGCCTCTAATTTTTTAGTCCAGAAATTATAATCTGAAGTTGCATTAACAGTTTCTGTATTAGTTTGTAAAGTTAAAAACTGATTATAATCCTCTGGATTAGTAACTGTTTTTGTTTTTTCTGAACAACTAGTTGCCATAATTATAACAAGTAGCAGCATGTATAGTTTAGTGTTCATAATAGTGTTGTTTTATTGTTTTGTTTGTTTGAAAAGGGAATTGGCGAAAATAAAAAACCTAGAGTACTATTTACAATACTCTAGGTTAAATTTTAGTCTACCAAGGAGACGCTAAATAAGGGAAAGATGTAGAAAATGCTTTATCATTTGCATCTACATTATCATTAGATAGTGTTGGGTTTTCACTAAAATCCTCACCACCAAAGATTAATAATAATTCTACAGTAATAACATCATCTGCTAAAGTACGTCCTGTTAAAACATTTGTACCATCATAAAAAGTAGTTGTTCCGTCTAAAGACACATTAAGTACATCTGTTGCAAGTAAACCTGTAAAAGATGGTGCATCTAAACCTAATGCATTTGCATCTCCTGGGTTAGCATAAGCTGGACTTAATCCTGTTAAGTTAGTCTCAAACATACTTTGGAACGCTGCATTTTGGCTACTTGGTACTGTTGTGTTAAACATATCTTTAGATCCTGAAGACACAAATACTGTATTTACAGCAGGACGTCCCATTTGATCTTGTTGAGTGTAAACACCTGTAAAGTCAGGTCCAGAAGGTCCTGTTGGTCCTACTACAGCAGCATCGTCATCATTAGAGCAATTAAAGGCTACTAAGGTTACAAGAAGCACAGTAAATATATTTTTTAAATTTTTCATAATTTGTAAGTTTTAAAAGTTTGTTATTATTTAGACTTAGATTCTACCCAAGTATTAATTGTTCCTGATCCACCAATCATAGATTTTGGTACCTCAACTACAATTGACATTACATTAGTACCAGCAAATGTGTCTGTTCCTGGATTATTAAATCCTGAAGCTGTACCACCAATAATTGCTGTGTACTGATTAAAATCGAAGAAAAATGGGTCATCTCTTGGTCCTGCAAAAGCAGAAATTCCTGCAGTAGTTTGCACTATTGGAGACGTACCGTAAGATGTAATATCTACTATTGTTTGTGGTCCTGATCCAATAACTGTACTACTTAATCCTGTTGTACCTGGAGCAACTGGTCCAAAAAAGTACATTTTACCATCTCTTGGTAAAGCTTGAATTACTAAATCTTCAACATTGTCTCCAGTGTTGTCAATGTTAAATTCAATCATAACGTTTTCGTCAAAACTAGCACTTCCTGTTGCTGCTGGACTTAAAAGACCTTGTACATTGGCAACAAATACTAAGTTGTCTGTGTTTTCTCCCTGAAAAGCGTAAAAATCTGTGATATCACTTGTACCACCTTGTACAGCTGGAGCATCAATGTGATCCGCTGATAAGAAGAAGAAACTTGCTGCTGCAAATACACCTACTCCTAAAATAAATTTGAAATTTTTCATAATGTTTTTGAGATTTTTTGTTAATTATTATTTTTGGTTCTCGCAGACACTTACGCAACTTTTGTAATGTTGGTTTTATAAATTTTCTGTAAAAGAGAAAAAAAGACATAAAATAATTTTAAAAAAGTATCTTTGGCACCATAATTAAATAGAATCATGAACCCATCTGCTTCAGGCTGGATTAAAAAACTTATAAACGAGCTAAAACCTCATGAGCTCTTTAAAGACAACGACTTAGAAGTGTATTACAGACACTTTAGAGACTGTGGTTTTATATACGGAAGTAATGTAACAGTTGTAAATAATTGGACTAAAAATAAAGATTATAGTTCTGACGAAATTTGTAAAATAAATTTGGTTATTGCCTTATTAATTACCTACACTAACCACAATACGACCAACGATTTTTATACCGAAGTTGCTAATTTTTACAATACTATTAATAAAGAAAGAATCTCTTTTTTACAAGGAATTATTGGATCTAAGGATGTAAAAGATCAAGCAGAACGTATTATAAATAAACGCGTACAAATAGATGATAATCTAATAGACAAAAGTTTTAATTACTTTATAACTAATGCCTTATTATTTGTAGACGTATTGGCTTTTAGAACCTATTTAAAAACTGGAAAAGTTGATGATGATGTTATTAAACAATATGAAGCGATTATAGAAAGTATTGTTTTAAACACTTTAAATAGTAAAAAAGTAAAATCCGATTACGACAAAAGTTTAATTAATTTGTTTGAGCAGTCTTTGCGTTATCAACGCGACAGTGTCTTACTTTATAGTGAAGCTACAAACTTAGTAGATACCAATTTATTTGCACGCTACTGTTTGGATCTAGCTGCTATGGCTACGTGGACTGATGCCAAATTAGATAATGAGGAAGAATCTTTTTTAAATACTTTAGGTGAAAAACTTAATTTAACACAACATCAAACTGATGAAGCTTCAAAAACTATTGAGGACTTTTATAAAAATTACAGAGAAAAAGTACCACTTTTAGGCTCTAAAAACATTGTAAAAACGTTTTATGATAACTCTACCAATATCGTATTAAAGTTAATTAAACGAAACAGTAAAAAACTAACACAAGAGCTTTTAGAAAGTAAAGAATTACTAATTTTACTAACACAGTCTACAGTAAGAGATTTGACTAAGGACGAACAAAAAAAAGTACAAGATCAACTTTTAGATGTTTTTAAATCCATACCAAGTCTAGCCATTTTTATATTACCTGGTGGTGCACTACTGTTGCCTTTAGTCGTTAAATTTATCCCTAAACTACTTCCAAGCGCTTTTGATGATAATAGGATTGAAGACGAAGAAGAGTAACCACTACTCCAACCAATCTTTAAAATCCTTTACACGCTCTCTGGCTACAATAACCTCATCTTCATTATAGTGATTAAGTTTAATTTGTAAACGCGAGTTGGTGTAGCTAATAATGTCTTTAATAGCATTAATATTTATAAAAAACTTTCGGTTTGTCCTAAAAAAGGTCTCAGGTTCTAATTCGTTTTCTAATGCCTCAAGGGTTGTATCTAAAAGGTAATTTCGACCTTCAGTGGTGTATAAATAGGTTCCTTTGTTTTCGCTGTAAAAGCATTCGACATCATCAATGTTTACCAATTTTAAATGTTGTCCTACTTTAACAGAAAATCGTTTTTTGTAAACCCTATCAATTGGATTAACCAATAATTTTTTGATATCCTCAAAGTCTAATGCGATATTAGTTTTCTGCGGAAGCCTAGTTTTATATTTTGCAACAGCAGTTTCTAAATCCTCATCATCAATAGGTTTTAATAAGTAATCAATACTGTTTAATTTAAACGCTTGCAAAGCATACTCGTCATAAGCAGTTGTAAAAATAATAGCCGACTTTACCTCAACTTGATCAAAGATTTCAAAAGACAACCCATCGCTAAGCTGTATGTCCAAAAATATTAAATCAGGATGTGCATTGGTATTAAACCATTGGATCGATTCTTCTACGGAATGCAACATCGTTTCGGTACTAATATCAATACTTTCTAGCATACGTTTTAAACGTCTTGCAGATGGTTTTTCATCTTCTATAATTATCACTTTCATTGGTACTATAATTTGGTTGGTTAGTTGATATTAAGTGGTTTTTATTGACTAATAATTGGTTATTCCCAACGTTTATTTTCTTTTTCTTTGTTCATATACTTTTCAATTTTACGTTGTTCCCAGTTTTTACCAAACAAATAATCTGTACCAAAAACACCTAAAAAATGAAATATTAAACCAATTCCCCAAAATATTGGAGTAGACCAAACTGCCATACTTAAAAACGGTTGCCCAGATTGCTTATATATTAGTAACATTATAAAAATATTAACCACAATGTAGATTGCAAAATGCCAATAAAAGCCAACTATTTTTTCTACTTTTTTCTTTGCTCTTAAGTAAGCTTCTTCCTTTTCATATCTAGCCTGTTGGTTTTCTTCTAGATACGTATCAATATCATTTTTCATTGTAATATATTTTAGTTCCAACGTTGTTGGTTGTCTTCTTCCATAAACTTTTTAATCTTTTTGTCTTCCCAAGATTTACCTAACACACCATCGTTTACAAAGACTTTATAGGCATGAAATGATAGTCCAACTGCCCAACCAAACATTGGAAAGAAAAACCATTTAAAATCCCAACTGGTTTTATAATTTATAAATATTAAAAATGGGATGACTATACAATATGAAATTAGGTTATAATAAAATTCTTTTAACTCTTCCACATGTTTACGTGCTCTTACATATGAGTCGTCTAATTGTTGTTTTGGTATTGGTTTCATAACTGATACTTCTTTACTTAGCATAGGTATTGCCACTATAAAGCTAGCTGTATTCTGGCTAATACTTACGCGTTTATTGGTTAATAATTGGTAGCGTTGTTTGATGTTTTCTAATCCAACACCACTACTCTTTTTTACTATTTGTTTAGGTTGTAAATTGTTTTCTACAACTAGGTTTTGATCGGTTTCATAAATTTTAATATGTAACGGTTTATTACTAGTTACAATATTATGTTTTACTGCATTTTCTAGCAATAATTGCAATGCTAGTGGTACGACTTTACTTTCTGGATCCTTAGCTTGATCTGGTATATCAAAAATAATACTGTCTTCAAATCGCATTTTAAGCAAGGACATATAGGTTTTAGCAAATTGCAACTCTTCATCAACGGTTACTAATTCTTTGTTTTTTTGCTCTAAAACGTAACGGTAAACTTTAGATAAACTAGTGGTAAACTTTTGAGCGCTATTTGGGTTTTCTTCAATTAAACTAGTTAATACATTTAAGCTATTAAACAAAAAATGAGGATCCAATTGGTTTTTTAATGCATCAAACTTTGCGCTGGCAGTACCTGCAATTACTTTTTGTTCTTTTACTTTATTTTCTTGCAAATGCTTTAAGTAAAAAAAGATGTAATATCCTGCAGTTACTGTAATGGCTATGGTTAACGAAAACCAATAATATACTAACTTATCCTCGTATAAAAAGTCCATTACTGACTGACCATAGATGACTACTTTTATAAACAATCTTAAAAAGAAAATGGCAACAACAGATATAACTACAGATGCTAAAGCTGCTAGAATTAAGTTTTTAATTTTAAACAGATTTGCTTTATGCTTTTGCAACATATACGTTACAAAATAAGCGTTAGACAAGTGCAACACAACAGCATACATTTGATTGTAAACAAAATCTAGTAGCAACTCTTGATTGGCTTGTATTGTATAACCGTTTAGATACATTATCACGATTCTAACCAAAAACACAAGCACACCTACTATAAATGCTTTACCTATTTCTTTAAAAAATTTTGACATTATTATTCGTTACAGTCTTTAGTTAATTGTTCTGCGCGCTCTTGTCCCCAATTTGGATCAAACGCAGTTTCTGGTTTAAAGTTAGCAAAAAGTTGCAGAGATTTTTCTATTTGCTCACAAAATGGCTTAGTATCTTTTCCAAAATATTTGGCAGTTCCCATATCCCATTCTGCCTTACTTAACATAACTCTTGGATTATCAGGAGCTAATTTATATGCTTGTGCGTATAATGTGTTTATTTTACCAGATAAGGTCATTCCATAAGTTGCACCATCACTTACTACATAAACCATATGCAACATGGCTTGCAATACCATTATTTCGGGATTATCTTTAGATATTGCGTTGGCATCATCCACAAAACCCTGTGCTTTTTTTAACTGAGCCTCTAAAACATCCTTTTGCTTTAGTTTAGAAAATCCATCCAATATTAATACTTGTGCTGCGTAATAGGATGGTAACCAATTGTCTGTTTCAGCAGTTGCAATGCGCTCAAACATATTTGAGGCTTGTGCGATTTCACCTTGTTTCCAAAAGTCAAATGCTTTGTTCATTCCGCTTTCATAACTGGTTTGTGCTTGTAGCATACTTGATACTAATAATGCGATAATAATGGCTAGTTTATACATTTTAAAGTGTTTTATTGTTACAGGACAAATATCTTGTATAAACCCATCTTTTAAAAAAGGGAATCACCCAACTGTTATATTTTTAGGCTGAATTGTAATAGGTGTAATTTACGTAGTTCTACGTATTTTATATAATAGCTTATAGTTGTAAGTTTATACTTTAAGATAAGGTTAAATGAGGTTACGGTTTCCCGTAATCTTTTTTGGTAAAAAAAGCTTTGTTTTGATATAAGAAAGTAAAGTTTTAACCTCAGTTACCATAATTATGAAATTAGAAAACATATTAGACAAAATGGGTTCGATAGAAAAGAACTCGTTTATTAAGATAATAGATACCATTATATCTAAAAATCCTAAGCAAATAAAAGAGATTAACACAATTCTAAGTTCTACAGACAAAGGGTTAAAATCTGTAGACAATCAAAATATATCGAAGATTTTTGCATTAACTGAAAATGAATTTCAAGAATATATTAAATGTGAATTTCAAGAAATCACTTCTCAATTAGATATTTTAATTGATATAATTATTAGAGATGGTAACTGTATAATGAAACAAGATTGGTTTTCCCGTCTTTACGAAACTGAAGTCAAGCAATTAAAAACTAAAATTAAAGGATTAAATGCAGATTTTGAAGATGATAAATCTGAATTGAGTATTCTTAGAAAAAGGGATTATAAAATCTACAAATCTTGTTTACATACAGCCTATAACAATGATATAGCTAATAATAGAGAAGCAAAAGTCTCTTCGGATGAACTTTCAATAATACTTACACTTTCAAAACAACTAGGACTTTCGCAAGAAGAAATTAAATTAATAAATTACTCTATTCTACCAATCAAAAAGCTTGATATACAAGATGTAATTAAAGGGTTGAAAAATATTGGTGTTATCTTTTTTTCAAATAAAGAAAACACTATTTATGTTGCTGATGAAATGGTCAGAATATTAAGAAATATAAGAGAAAAAGAAGTTGGCGAAAAATTTTACAGAAGAACATTAAAATTATTAAGAGAACCAATCATAAATCAAATATGCAAAGATCACAATATTGATAGAAAGCTTAATTACTCTGAAAAAATTGAAGAAATAATTAAAGAAGGAGTTTCTTTTACTAATCTACTTTTAGAAGGAATTTACAAAACAGGAAGTACCTTAACCGAAAAGAAAAAAACCTTAAATGAACTTTGTGAAAAAGGTTTAAATATAAGTAGTTTAAAAGGAAGTACTTTGGATGAAAAAATAAGCAGTTTAATCGAATATTTTGATAATGTTGAACGTGATGAAAAAGTTGGTATTTCATTAGATGGATTTGATAAATTATTATCAGAGTTAAATCAGTCTTTACCCAAATTAAATAAACAAATAAAGGATCAATTTGAATTACAAGAAGAGTATGTTTTAAAAGCAGACTTTTTATTAGATTATAATATTAAACCTAGAGACATTTTAGATTTAATTATCAAAGAAGATTTAACTAAATTTATTAAAGATAATGGAGTCAAACAGCGAGGAGATGACATTTTAAATATTTTGGAACATTACAAAGATGTTGAAAATTTATATCTAGAAAATTATCAAAACGTAGCTTACAGAAATCTTAATTTATTAAAAGAAAATGGAATCCTAATAAAGGAAAGTGAATTAGGTCAAAAGTTTGAAGAATTAACAAAGACAATGTTCACTAGTTTAGGTTTTAATGTAGATGATTCTTTTAAAAATAAATTAAATACTAAAAAGGATATGATGGATATTCTTTTAAACTTAGGTAACGACGAAATCATAATTGTTGAATGTAAAACCAGTAAAGAAAGAGGATATAACAAGTTTAGTTCTGTTTCTAGGCAACTTAAATCTTATCAAAACCTTGCGCTTAAAAACAATTTAAGAATAGTAAAAATTTTACTAGTTGCTCCTGAGTTTAGTGATGATTTTGTAACAGATTGTGAAATGGATACAGAAATGAATTTATCATTAATTACAGCTTCAACTTTATCAAATATTTTTGACTTTTTTAAAACATCCAAATACAAAGAGTTCCCTCATGTGTTATTTAGAGACATTGTTATTAATGAAGAACGCATTTTAAAAGCTTTGAGTAAATAAATTAAATTATATAATTTAACTTTACAAAAAACCTAATACATGACCTTTGCTGCAATAGATTTTGAAACTGCTAAAAGTCATCATATTTGCTCTGTTGGAATTGTGACGTTTAAAGATGGTGAAATTATAGAAGAGTTTCATGCATTAATACAACCGCCTAAAAACGAATACAATTACCACAACGTTCAAGTACATGGTATTACAGAGGATGACACTAGATTTTCGCCTAACTTCAAAGCTATTTATCCTGAGATTAAAAAAAGGATTTCGGGAATTACAACTGTGGCTCACAACGAGTCTTTTGACAGAACGGTTTTACTAAAAACGATGAGCGACTACAATATTCCGCATGCTGATTTAGTCATGGAACAGCGTTGGGAATGTACCTTAAAACTATATCGCAATAAAGGTTATAAACCTGCTAAATTAGATGCTTGCTGTAAAGTACACAATATCCCTTTAAAGCATCATGATGCTTTATCTGATGCTAGAGCATGTGGTAAATTATTTTTAATTGCTCAGTTTGAGTCTTTACCGTTATTTTAGATTACAAACCATAACTAAGCACGTGCTTTTTTTATTAATTTAATAACTATAAACGCTATTAAGGCTTGCATTAATGCGTTAACTGTTACAACCAACCAAAACGAATTTGTGCTTGATCTATAAATACCCTGTTCTGGAAACAAGCGATTAAATAAGGTTAACGGAAACGAAATAGCTTCATCAATTAACCGTATTACAATACTATTGGGTTGCAGGACGTGTTCTGCTAGATAACTTATTGAAAACCCTAATGCAATATCTATAATAAATAGAATGATAAATAGTTTGACAAATAATTTCATGCTGTAAATTAATAAAAAAAATACTAACTAAAATATCACACTT
>NZ_DCQO01000007.1:0-49716 GCF_002323495.1 Olleya sp. UBA1516 | reverse complement strand
AGTGATGGCTTTGGAGTCTTCACATTAAGTGATGCTACAGCAGAAATTACAGGAGGCGCACCAGGATTAACGGTTACTTATCACGAAACCTCAAGTGACGCGACAAATAACGTAAACCCATTAGTTAGCCCATATAATAACATTGTAGCAAATACTCAGGTTATTTATGTACGCGTAGAAAGTGCAACAATCTCAACAGACTGTGCAACGTTTGTAGACTTGGTTTTAATAGTAAATCCAACACCACAAATCACAGACCCAAGTGCTTTAGAAGTTTGTGATAATGATGCTGACGGTTTTGCAATTTTTGATTTAGAATTAAACAATCCAGAGATATTAAATCAGTTAGATTCAGATACAACAAACGATTTAGCAGCAGCAGATTATACAATAACATTTTACGAAACAGAAGCCAACGCTAATGTGCCAACAAACGCAATAGCAACACCAAATGCTTACACAAACACAACCGCAGATATACAAATTATTTGGGTACGTGTGGATGATAACGCTAATGGCTGTTCTACAGTAACACCAATGGATTTAATTGTAAACCCATTACCAGTATTAGTACAACCTGATCCAATAGCCTTATGTGATTATAACAATCCAGGAGACGAAGTAGAAGCCTTTAATTTAGAAGATGCCAATGCACAAATTCTAGCAGGACAAACCGGAATCACCTTAACCCACTATATTAGTCAATCAGGAGCAGACAATGCTACAGCAACGGACCAAATATTTAGTCCATACACTAATATTGTAAACCCACAAACGGTTTATGTAAGAGCAGTGGATAATGTAACAGGCTGTGTAAGCACAATTACATTAGACTTAAGAGTTAATCCTATCCCATCACCACAAGCAAGTCCAGTGGCTTTAATAGAATGTGATGACGATAACGACGGATTTACAACCTTTAATTTAGACAGTCAAACAACAACGATTTTAAATGGAGAGCCAGACGTAAGCATCAGTTACCACGAAACACAAGCCGATGCGACAAACGATTTAAATGCCTTAGTTAGTCCATACACAAATATCGTTGCAAACACGCAAATGATATATGTGCGTGCAGAAAATGATATCACAGGATGTTTTACAATAGTCGTATTACCATTACAAGTACAACCATCACCAGTAGTACCAGTAGTAATCGATGATTATATTGTATGTGATGATAATGATGATGGGTTTAGCCAATTTGATTTTGATACAGTAATGGCACCACAAATCTTAGGGACACAAGATCCAGCAGATTTTACATTAACTTACCATACCACACAATTAGCAGCAGACAACGGAACTAGCCCAATAGTTAACACAAGTAACTATACTAATGTTACTAACCCACAGACAATTTATGTTAGATTAGAAGGTAACGTAAATGGATGTGTTACAACAGGCTCATTTATAATCCGAGTTGAGTTTCCACCAGTAATTGTGCAACCAACACCATTAGCAATATGCGATGAGTTAGATGCAGATTATTACGAAAACAATGACGATATGGCAACGTTTGATCTAACGGTTAAAAACGACGAAATTACCGCAGGTAATCCTAGTTGGATTGTAACCTATTACGAAACACAAGCCAATGCACAAGCCGACGTTAGTCCAATAGTAGACCCAACCATGTATACTAATATGATGGTAGGAACAAATCCAGCTAACCCACAAACAGTTTATGTTAGAGTCACAGATGCAGATACAGGATGTTTTTCATTTACAACATTAACCATCCGTGTGTTACCAAACCCAACACCATTACAAAACCCTACAGATTTAGAATTATGTGATGATGTGAATATTGTAGGGCCAAATGATTTAATAGAAATCTTTGACCTAACCACAAATGAAGTAACCACAATAAACGGAGAATTAGGCGTAAGCGCAAGTTACTATACGGATTTAGATGATGCCTTAATGGGAACTAATCAAATAGTAGACCCAACAGCACATAGTAATGAAGATTCAGATAATCCAGGCGTAGCAATTAATCCGCAGACGATTTACATGCGTGTAACAAACGGAACAGATGCCTCAGGAACAGGAGGAACAGGATGTTATACTATAGTAAGTTTTGACATTACAGTAAATCCATTACCAGAGGTTAGCCCAATAGAAGATTATATCTATTGCGAATTATTTAATGATGGTCAATATGGTTTTGATTTAGAAAGTAAAACACCAGAAATCCTAAACGGACAAGACGGAACAATCTTTACTGTAACGTATCATGAAACACAAGGTGAAGCAGATATGGCCATGAATGCATTAAGCAGTCCATATACCAATACAAGTAACCCACAAACCATATACGTTAATATCACCAATACCCTAACAGGATGTGATACGACCACGACATTTAATATCGAAGTTCAGGAAGCAGCACAAGCCAATCCAGACCTAGTACCAATCGTATACCAGATATGTGATGACAATATGGAAACCGATGGAGATACAACTGATGATAGCGCACAATTTGATTTATTAACATTAAATCCAGAGGTATTAGATGGACAAGATCCAGCCAATTACATTGTAAGCTATTATGCAACACAAGCAGATGCCGATGCAGCAACAGATGCGTTACCATTTTTATATGAAAACAGTGTTAATCCACAAGTTATTTATGTACGTGTAGATAACAATACCATGACTGTATTACCATTGGCTATCGACCTAGCAGGATTAGGGACAACAGGAATAGACTTTAATGGCGACGGAACGATTGATACAATTGATACCGATTTAGATGGTGTCTTTGACCTAATAGATGTTGATGGCGATGGACTATCAGACGGAACAGATACAGATGCAGATGGTCTAATTGATGAAGTAGACATTGATGGCGATGGTATTGCAGATGCAGTAGATATTGATGGCGACGGTGTGTTAGATAATCAAGCAGACAGCTCAGTATGTTATGACACTGCCGAAATCACATTACAAGTTAACCCATTACCAGAGTTTGATTTAGATGACTTTTATTTATTATGTGTTAATACAAACGGAACTGAAGTGGTAAACACACCAGTATTAGATACAGGATTAAGCACGACAGACTACACTTTTGAGTGGCAATTAGAAAGCGTAACACTTCCAGGAGAAACAGGAAGCAGCTTAACACCAACACAAGGTGGTTTGTATACAGTAATAGTAACAGATGCAGTTACAGGATGTACTAATGACGACTCTGCAACGGTAGAAGAAAGTGAGCCACCAGTAATCACAGCAGAAGTAACCACAGCAGCCTTTGCAGAAGTACATAACATATCAGTAACCGCAACAGGAAGTGGTGTTTCAATCTTCGAGTTTAGTATAGACGATGGACCATGGGAAACAAATACACCAAATGATGGCATGTATATGTTTACAGACGTAGGAGCAGGAGAGCATATAATAACAGTAAGAGACATTAATGGCTGTGGAGAAGCAAGTATACCAGTAATGGTAATGGACTATCCACACTTCTTTACACCAAATGACGATGGGTTTAATGACACTTGGAACATTTACGGAATAGAAGACCAATTAGATGCCGAGATATACATCTTTGATCGTTACGGTAAATTATTAAAACAATTAAGCCCAAGTGGACTAGGATGGGATGGGACGTATAATGGTAATCCAATGCCAACTAGTGACTACTGGTTTACGGTTGAGTATAGAGAGCCAAACGATACCTCAAATACAAGAAAACAATTTAAAGCCCACTTTACTTTAAAAAGGTAATTAAGCAAGATTAAGTAACACCAATAAAAAAGCCTGAACAAATGTTCAGGCTTTTTTTATAATACTATATTTTAAAAAGGTATTAATTAACCTCAAATGTAATTTTAAGATTAACTCTAAAGTCTACAACTTCGCCATCTTTAACGCTAGCACTTTGATCTTGTACATAAACAGATCTAATGTTTTTAACGCTTTTAGACGCATGCTTTACCGCTTTTTTAGTTGCATCTTCCCAACTTTTATCAGAGTTTGATAATACTTCGATTACTTTTAATACTGCCATAATATTTAAATTCTTAATAGACGTAAAAGTTATTAATCACAAAAAAAACCTGAACGTTAAGTTCAGGTTTTTAAAATATAGTTTGTAAAGGGTTTTAAATTTTAAAACCTAATGTTAATGTAATGTTTGAGTTAGAGTTGTCTATCGCGACAGTATTAGTAAGTCCTGTGTCATATAATTGATAGTTTCTATCTTGTTGAGATTTGCTGTAAGATAAATCCAAATTAGTGTTTCCAAAATTATAACCTAAACCTAGAGAGTAGCCTTTTAAATCTCCAATAGTGTTTTTGTCTGCATATGGACTTTCTTCAATTCTATAACCGCCTCTAAAGCTAAATTGGTTTAGTTTGTATTCTGCACCAATCTTATATGTTGAAGCTGCAGTTAGTGCATTTTCAATCAATGTGTTTTGGTAGTTAAAGTAAGTGTCTGACGTAGGCTTAAATTTTGTTTTACTATGATCTTTTCTAGAATAATCAAAGCTTATTAAACCTTTTGTACCAAATACGTAGGCTAAACTTCCTGTAATTTTACTAGGTGTTTGTAAACGATAGGTTTCATAAATATTAACAATGTTTGGGTCTACAACTTGATAAAAGTTTCCATTTGTATCATCAATAACTAAAGTTTCTAAGTATTGTGTTGTTTCATCTTGTAAACTCATCCATGTTGGCGAGTCATAAGTTAGACCTGCTCTTAATTCATTTGTTAATTTAAATATACCACCTAATTGAAAAGAAAAACCTGATCCATTTGTAGATAGTGTATTGTCAAATAAAACGTCTCTTACAGTAGAGTTTTCATTTGAGTTGGTTTCGTATAAACTGGTGTAACGTTCGTAATTTAAAAAGTGCGAATTTAGGTTTAATCCAAAATAAGTGTCATCACCATATTGGGTACCAACATTAAAACTAATCTTACCATTATATCCTGTTGCTGCATACCTATAATCTTGTTTAAATGAATTACCTCTAATGTTACTTGTGTAATTTTGATTGTTATCGTCAAAAGTTTCAGGCTCTAAGATGTATGAGTCATACCCCAAAAAGGCTTGCTGATTATCAAATCCATAAGCGCTACCTATTTCGGCATAAGCTTCTGTTGTGGATTCACCAGGAAATGCTGATATTTCATCCAAGCGTAACCCTTGGGCATTAGCTAAAAAATATTGGCCAATACTAGTATTACCAGTTCCATTAGCTCTCCAATCATCCTCATAATTTTTAGAGATGTCATAATTAATACCTAATGAAAATTTTCTCCATTTAGAATTATCATTGGTGTTTTTGAAAATAAAAACACCACCACCTTGATTTAAGTTAACTGAAGAATTTGATGAATTATTCATTCCGTTAAAGTAATTAGTGTCGTTTTCATTATTTTCAATACCTAAAGATATAGAAGCATAACTACTTGTAAATACTGCAGAACCTGCAGGGTTTACACTAAAAGCACTTAAGTCTCCTCCAAGCGCTCCAAAAGCACCACTCATACTTTGAAATCTTGCGGTTCCTTTAATGTCTCCACTGGAGTATCTTAACGCGTCATTTATGTTTTGAGCTTGACTTACAGACACAGATATAACACCTATGACTAGTATAAATAATTTTTTCATAGCAAATTTGATTTTGTATTTTAACCTCTTCCTCTTCTTGAGCTACCTCCAGAAGTAGATCGACTTCTAGAAGGAGTACTTGATCTAGGAGTAGAGATGCTTCTTGGTGTAGAATTGTTACTTCTTGGAGTTGATGTATTTGTTCTTGGTCTAGGCGTCGATGTATTAGTTCTAGGTCTAGGAGTTGAAGTATTAGTTCGTGGTCTTGTGGTATTTAATCTAGGTTTAGAAGTAGAGTTTGTTCTTGGTCTTGTGGTACTTGTTCTAGGTCTAGTTGTAGTGTTTGTTCTTGGTCTAACAGCTGAATTTCTAGAATATCTTGAGCTTAAAACAGAGTTTCTGTTAACAAGTGAACCTCTTCTTCCAGAATTGTATGATATGCCTCTTCTGTGGTAACCATTGGTATAGCTATATCCATAACCGTATCCATAACCAAAATTATTAAAACCGTAATATGGTGATCTCCAGTAAGAGTTGTAAAAACTATTGTTCCATCCCCAACCATATCTCCAAGAATAAGGACTGTTCCAACCCCAATTATACCATCCATTCCAACCCCAAGGTCTGTTCCAACCCCATCCATAGTCATTGTAAAAACCAGTATCGTGTATGTTGATTATAACATTACTATTAGTCGCTCCCCAACCTGCATTCTGTTCAGCCACTTCTATAGAATCATCATAGTTACCTTGATAAGTGTCAACGTCAGTAAATATTTCTTCAGTCTGACTATATACTTCCGCTTCATCAGCTTTTTCTTTAAAATAATTAGAGTAATAGTCATTATTATTTTCTGCAGGTATAGCCTCAGACTCATACTGTCTGTTTTCTGTTCCACTATCATATATGCCATCAGTAGTTTGTCCAACATATTGGTAAGAACCGCAAGAACTTAATGCTAAAGCAGTGAAAAGAACAGTAAAAACCTGTACTTTATTAGTTAAGTAGTTAATTAATTTCATATCGTGTTGTTTTTAATTGTTGAACATTACAAAAATAGTTAGTTTTGTCCAACTATTTTATTATTTAACATAATCACAATTTTTGTGCCAAAAGACTATATATGAGTAAAAAACTAACAAGTAGAGCAGAAAATTATTCCAAATGGTATAATGAACTGGTGGTAGAGGCTGATTTAGCAGAAAACTCTGCAGTAAGAGGATGTATGGTTATTAAACCTTATGGGTTTGCTATTTGGGAAAAGATGCAAGCGGAGTTAGATAGAATGTTTAAAGAGACAGGTCATCAAAATGCATACTTCCCTTTATTTGTACCTAAGAGCTTATTTGAAGCAGAAGAAAAAAATGCTGAAGGTTTTGCTAAAGAATGTGCAGTCGTTACACATTATAGATTACAAAACGATCCTGATAATCCAGGTAAATTACGAGTGGACCCTAATGCTAAGCTAGAGGAGGAGTTAGTTGTAAGGCCAACTAGTGAAGCTATAATTTGGAATACATATAAAGGATGGATTCAATCTTACAGAGATTTACCTTTATTAATCAATCAATGGGCTAATGTTGTACGTTGGGAAATGCGTACGCGTTTGTTTTTAAGAACAGCTGAGTTTTTATGGCAAGAAGGTCATACAGCACATGCTACTAAAGCAGAAGCAATCACAGAAGCAGAATTAATGAATAATATATATGCCACTTTTGCTGAAAACTTTATGGCTATACCAGTAATACAAGGATTGAAAACCGAAAGTGAACGTTTTGCAGGTGCTGATGAAACATATTGTATTGAGGCACTAATGCAGGATGGAAAAGCATTACAAGCTGGTACATCTCACTTTTTAGGTCAGAATTTTGCAAAAGCATTTGATGTGAAGTTTACATCAAAAGAAGGGAAACAGGATTATGTATGGGCAACATCTTGGGGAGTGTCTACTAGATTAATGGGAGCATTAATAATGACGCATAGTGATGATCATGGTTTAGTCTTACCTCCAAATTTAGCACCTAATCAAGTGGTTATTGTTCCTATATATAAAACTGACGAACAATTAGAAGCTATTACCGAAGTTGTAAATGGCATAATGAAAGACCTAAGGAGTAAAAACATTTCTGTTAAGTTTGATAATAGAGACACGTATAGACCTGGAGCTAAGTTTGCACAGCATGAATTGCAAGGTGTGCCCTTAAGAATAGCAATAGGATCAAGAGATCTAGAAAATGGAACAGTGGAGCTTGCTAGACGTGATACATTAACTAAAGAGGTTGTTGCATTAGATGGTTTAATTGATAAAGTGGAAGGATTAATGACAGAAATACAAAACACCTTATTTAATAAAGCTAAAAATTACAGAGATAACCACATCACAGAAGTAGATACTTTTGAGGAATTTAAAAAAGTTTTAGAAGAAAAGGGTGGATTTATCTCTGCGCATTGGGATGGAACTGCAGAAACTGAAGATAAAATTAAAGAAATTACTAAAGCTACGATTAGATGTATGCCTTTAGAAGGAAAAATTGAAAAAGGAATTTGTGTGCTTACTGGCAGAGAATCAGCACGTCGCGTATTGTTTGCAAAAGCGTATTAATTTTTTTTTAATTTTTTTTATAAAAATTGTTGCAACACTTAAATATAGTTGTATATTTGCACCCGCAATGGAAACGTTGCTAAGTTATTTGAAAGGGTTGTAAGTTTAAAAAATATGTTTTATATTTGCGCTCTCAATAATCAAATGGCCCGTTCGTCTATCGGCTAGGACGCATGGTTTTCATCCATGTAAGAGGGGTTCGATTCCCCTACGGGCTACAATTTTTATAAAAAAATAAGGAAACAAAAATGGCAAATCATAAGTCAACTTTAAAAAGAATCAGAAGTAACGAAGCTAAGCGTTTGTTAAATAAGTACCAACATAAGACTACACGTAATGCTATTAAAAAATTACGTGAATTAGAAGATAAGAAAGAAGCTGAAGCTTTATTTCCTTCTGTAGTATCTATGTTAGACAGATTAGCTAAGAAAAATGTTATTCATACTAACAAAGCTTCTAACTTAAAGTCTAGTTTAGCTAAGCACGTAGCTGCTTTATAATTAGCTTTTAGTTTCTTAAAAATTATAAGTGCTTCATTTAATGAAGCACTTTTTTTTGTGCCTTATATTTTGGTAGTCTTTGTTTTTTAATGAAGATACTGTCCTTTGGCGCTGCGTTAGCGGTAGTAGTGGATAGCTTTTGGCGAGCTTGCGCTTTGAGCCAAAACTTGTAACGGATGACGCGACCTTTATCCTGAAACTTAAATCAGGGTATAGGTAACGCCCTAAAATAAAATAGAGCTACTAAGCTTAAGTGTTTACTTTAGTGCATAAAAAAGCCTTAACGATTGTTAAGGCTTTTTTATAGTTTATGCTT
Organism: Olleya sp. UBA1516; assembly: GCF_002323495.1. Lineage (NCBI taxonomy): Bacteria > Pseudomonadati > Bacteroidota > Flavobacteriia > Flavobacteriales > Flavobacteriaceae > Olleya > Olleya sp. UBA1516. The sequence continues at coordinate 40,722 of NZ_DCQO01000007.1, read as the reverse complement.
TTAGTGTTTAACCATTCATTGAGATTAAAAACTCTTCGTTATTTCTGGTTTGTTTAAAGCGGTCGTTTATAAATTCCATAGCTTCTACAGGGTTCATGTCTGCTAGATATTTACGCATTACCCACATACGTTGGATCGTGGAAGCATCTAGTAATATGTCGTCGCGACGTGTACTTGATGATGTTAAATCAATTGCAGGGAAAATACGACGGTTAGATATTTTACGGTCTAATTGTAGCTCCATATTTCCGGTACCTTTAAATTCTTCAAAGATAACCTCGTCCATTTTAGATCCTGTTTCTGTTAATGCTGTAGCAATAATAGTTAGTGATCCACCATTTTCTATGTTACGCGCAGCTCCAAAGAAACGTTTTGGTTTGTGTAATGCGTTTGCATCTACACCTCCAGAAAGTATCTTTCCTGATGCTGGTTGTACTGAGTTGTATGCTCTGGCTAAACGTGTGATTGAATCTAATAGGATTACTACATCGTGTCCACATTCTACCAATCGTTTTGCTTTTTCTAATACGATGTTAGCAATTTTTACATGCTCATGCGCTTCTTTATCAAAAGTAGAAGCAATAACTTCTCCACGCACATTACGTTGCATGTCTGTTACTTCTTCAGGACGCTCATCAATTAGTAAAATCATTTGGTATACTTCAGGATGGTTTGCTGCAATTGCATTGGCAACATCCTTTAAAAGCATTGTTTTACCTGTTTTTGGTTGTGATACAATCATACCACGTTGTCCTTTTCCTATTGGTGCAAACAAATCCATGATTCTTGTAGAAATAGTCGCTTGCTTTTCTGCAATATTGAATTTTTCTTGAGGAAATAATGGTGTTAAATGCTCAAAAGCAACACGGTCCCTAACCACATTTGGGTTTTGACCATTTATTTTGCTTACTTTAATTAAAGGGAAATATTTTTCGCCTTCTTTTGGTGGTCTCACTTGACCTAATACTGTATCTCCTACTTTTAATCCAAATAAACGGATTTGAGATTGTGATACATAAATATCATCTGGTGATGAAAGGTAATTATAATCTGAAGAACGTAAAAAACCATAGCCATCTTGCATGATGTCTAAGACTCCTTCGCTTTCTATTATTGCGTCAAATTCAAAATCTGGTTCTCTGTAACGGTTACGACTGTCTTTGTTACCGTTATGTTGATTACCATTTTTTTGATTGTTATTTTTTTGATTCTTTTGGTTGTTATGTTTTGGTCGATTAGGTTGCTTGTTGTCACCTTGTTTATCATCTTTATTGTCGTTAGACTGCTTATTTTTTTGATGATTATGGACCGGTTTTTTTGGTTGTGGTTTAGCAGGTGCTTTAGTTACAGGTGTTTTATCTCCAACCTCTGTTTTTGCTTCTGCCTCAGGTTTTAAATCTAATTGAGGTTGCTTAGTATTGTCCTTTTGTTGTGCAGGTTTACTAACTCTAGCTCTTTTTGGTTTTTGTATAGCAGGCTTTTTTGAAGCTTCTGTTTTAGCAGGTGCTTTTTTGACAGGTGTATCCTCTTTTTTTACTTCTAAAACAGCTTTTGGGTCTGCTGCTTGCTTATCTAGTATTTGATATACTAAATCTAATTTTTTTAATGAACGAAACTTTGAGACATTCAGTTTTTTAGCTATATCCTGCAATTCAGGTAGCTTCATTTCTTTTAATTGTGAGATTTCAAACATTGATGTTGAATTAACTTATGTGTTGATGTAATTTGAATTGATTATTTCTTGAAGAAAATAAGATATACTTCTGAAGAATTAACGTCTTGCTAGTGTGAGTGTTGCAAACCGTTACGCAATTATACAACTTTTATTTTAATTTTTTATTTAAGTGCTAATGTTTATTCATTTTAATAATTGTCTAAATTTTTAATGATGTATGTTTCATTTATAATAAAAGAAACTATATTTTTGTCATTCATACCATTTGAAACTTTAATATGTTACAACGTATACAAACCATATATTTATTAATTGTTGCTGCAATTTCTGGTGGACTTATTTTTGTCTTTGAGTTATGGACAACAACTAATGAGGTTGTGGTGTTTGCAAAAGATGAGCTACTTGTTTTTGGTTTGTTTTTTGCATCTGCGTTATTAGCATTAGTTTCAATATTTAGTTTTAAAAATAGAAAGTCTCAATTTATGCTGGGACGACTTAATCAGATATTAAATTTAATTTTACTAGGATTTTTCGTGTATCGAATACTAAATGCATCTGGAGAAGCAAATGATGTTTCAGAGAAAGGTGTTGCGATTTTCCTCCCTGTTATTTCTATCGTCTTTTTGATTTTATCAAATAGAGCCATTAAGAAGGATGAAGATCTTGTAAAATCTGTAGATCGTCTACGTTAAACCTAACATCTTAGTAGTATTAGTGCGAGAAAAAACCGAAGCGAAAGCTTCGGTTTTTTTTATTTTCTTGGATATTCAATAACTTCTAGATTATCAATTTTACCACTATCAATGGTAAAGCGTAGCATGGTACGTACATTATGAAAACCATGAATCCCAATTGCTCCTGGATTCATGTGTAATAAACCTAGTTTTTTATCCTGCATTACTTTTAATATATGGGAGTGTCCACAAATAAATAATTTAGGTGGATTTTTAGTAATTTCCTCTCTTACTCTAATATTGTATCTATTTGGATATCCTCCAATGTGTGTAATCCAAACATCAACACCTTCAATAGTAAACCGATTGTTTTCAGGAAATTCAGCTCTAGCTTTATCATTATCAATGTTACCCCAAACAGCACGAAGTGGTTTTAATGCTTTAATAGCATCTGTAACTTTCAGGTCACCAATATCTCCAGCATGCCAGACTTCGTCAGCTTGTTTGACGTGACTAAGTACAGCATCATCTATATGACTATGTGTGTCTGATAGTAGTAATATTTTTTTCATTTATACCTAAATTTTTTCTGGACGATCTGTTTCTGCAAAAGTGCTAAACTTAAATTTATTTTTTTGTAAACTATTCTTAAAACTTTAGGCTTGTGAGTTGAAGCTTCTGTGTTTGTATTATCTTTGCTTTTTAGAATGTAAAAATACAGCTTTCTTGCGCTATTTTATAGAACTCTCTTATAACGGAACAAATTATCATGGTTGGCAAAATCAGCCCAACGCTATATCTGTACAAGAAGTTTTAGAAAAAGCACTATCTACTATTTTAGGAGAAACTATTACTGTTATGGGAGCAGGACGCACAGATGCAGGTGTACATGCCAAACAGTTGTTTGCTCATATGGATACAGATGTTGCATTTAATATTGACACGTTGCAGTATAAATTAAATTCTTTTTTACCTAAAGATGTGGCTATTCAGTCCATATTTAAGGTAATACCAGATGCTCATGCACGTTTTCACGCAACTAGCAGAGCTTATGTGTATAGAATTGCGTTAAGGAAAAGTCCTTTTAATTTTGATCAGACTTATTTTTTAAAACAGTCTTTAGATATTGATAAGCTTAATCAAGCAACTAAAATATTATTTGATTACACAGATTTTCAGTGTTTTAGTAAGTCTAATACAGATGTGCATACCTATAATTGTGATATTATGGAGGCAAAATGGGATGTGGTAGAGGACGAAATTCATTTTACAATTAAAGCAGATCGTTTTTTGCGTAATATGGTTAGAGCAATTGTTGGTACGCTAATAAATATTGGTATTGGTAAGTTGGAAGTTAACGACATGCATACAATAATACAATCTAAAAATAGAAGTGAAGCTGGTTATTCCGTACCTGCTAAAGGTTTATATCTAATAAAAGTTGAGTATCCTGATACTATAAAATTAAATGACTAAGACTAAAGAAAACATATTTGATTTACAGCTATTTAAACGTTTGTTTAAATACACAAAACCTTACAGAACCGTTTTTTACGCATTAATAGTGTCTGTTTTAATTTTAGGTGCTTTAAGTATTGCAACACCTGTTTTACTTAGAGAAATTATTGACGAGCATCTTGTTAAAAAAGATTACAGTGGTTTTGTATATCTTATAATATTAATGGTTGTGCTACTGGTAGCACAAGTTTTGCTACAATTGTTTTTTATATTTTACTCGTCTTGGTTAGGATTAAAAATGGTAAAAGACATACGTGTTAAACTATTTGACCATATTTTAAGCTTCAGGATGAAATATTTTAACACCTCTTCAGTAGGTGTTTTAATAACAAGAGCTGTTACAGATATGGAACGTATTGCATCTGTTTTTGGTGATGGTTTATTTACCATTGTTAGAGATTTATTAGTTATGGTTGTTATATCTGGTGCGATGTTATATTACAACTGGCAATTAAGTTTAATTGTGTTTGTAACGTTACCAATTGTTTTATTTGCAACTAAAATTTTTCAGCGTTACATGAAACGTGCGTTTGAAGATGTACGTAATGAGGTGTCTAACTTAAACTCGTTTGTGCAGGAGCGTGTAACAGGAATGAAAATTTTGCAACTGTTTACAAGAGAAGATACCGAGTATAAAAACTTTAAAGAAATTAATAATCGTCATAAAAAAGCATGGTTAAAAACGGTTTGGTATAACTCGATATTTTTTCCGATTGCAGAATTTTTAGGATCGCTAACAACAGGTTTAGTGGTATGGTTTGGTGGTTTAAATATTTTAGTTGAAGGTAGTAATGTTACACCTGGAGATTTATTTATGTTTATTACCATGATCCCAATGTTGTTTAGACCATTACGTCAAATAGCAGATAAGTTTAATACGCTGCAAATGGGTATGATTGCCTCAAATCGTGTGTTTAAAATATTAGATACGACATCGCATATTGATAATGCTGGAAACTTAATAGCAGATAACTTTAAAGGCGCTATTAATTTTAAAAATGTACACTTTAGTTATGTGGAGGATGAAGAAGTTTTAAAAGGGATTAGTTTTAACGTTAATGTTGGAGATACGGTTGCTATTGTTGGTGCAACTGGTGCAGGGAAAAGTACAGTTATAAATTTATTGAATCGTTTTTACGAAATCAATTCGGGTAGCATAGCAGTGGATAATGTAGATATAAAAGAGTATACATTAGTCTCTTTAAGACAGCAAATAGCAGTAGTACTTCAAGATGTGTTTTTGTTTGCAGATACCATTTTAAACAATATTACACTTAGTAATCCAAATATTACCGAAGCTGATGTGGTCAAAGCAGCTCAGGATATTGGGATACATGATTTTATAATGAGTCTTCCAAATGGTTACCATTATAACGTAAAGGAAAGAGGTGTTATGTTATCTTCTGGACAACGCCAATTAATCTCTTTTTTACGTGCCTATGTAACTAACCCAAGTATTTTGGTTTTAGATGAAGCAACGTCATCTGTAGATTCGTATTCAGAACAATTAATACAAACAGCAACAGAGAAAATTACAAAAGGACGTACATCCATAGTTATTGCTCATAGATTAGCAACGATACAGAAAGCAGATAATATAATTGTTATGGATGCTGGTTTAATTGTAGAGCAAGGAACACATGCCGAGTTGCTTAAAAAAGAAAATGGCTATTATAAAAACTTATACGAAGTACAGTTTTTACAAGCAGAAAAGGTAGCTAGTTAATTTTCGAGAAACCAAATAATATATAAAAGTAACTAGTATTTAGTTGTTTATGTTATAATTAAGCAGAGATGTCTAATTTACTAAGCATTTTTTTTACTTTAATAATTTCTTCAGAAGATTTTAAGTAAGCTAAATCACGATGTTTTCCATTGGTTAATTGTAGTGATAATCGCTTTGCACCAAAGACTTTTTTTTCTGTAAAACTAACAATTGTTTTTGTATCAATTTTTTCTTGACTTGATTTTTTAAAAATGAAAAAATATAGGACTACAATGGATACTAATCCTAATATTAGCCAGATTATGTGCATAAAACCAATTCCGCTTTCACTAATATAGGACACGTTAAGAATAGCGTTTAATAGGTTTAAAATCATCAAAGCTTTTATCATAAAATATTGAGATTTTAATCCATCTTTAATGTCTATAGTATTTTCTTTTTCGTTATAAATAATGTTCATTATAATTTTAATTAAGGTGAAAACGCATAAAATGGTTGTAGAATAAAATGTTTAACAGAATAGAAATAAGACCTACTCTAAATCATCTTTCAAAATTTGAGCCAATTCAATAGTGTTTTCAAACGGAAGGAATTCGCCATTTCTAAAACATGAAATCTGTCCAGTTTCTTCACTTACTGCAATTGCAATAGCGTCAGTACGCTCTGTAACACCAACAGCAGCACGATGACGTAATCCAAATCGTTGCGGAATGTTTTTCTCGTTATTTACAGGTAAAATAACACGAGTTGCTTTAACAATATTATCTTGTATAATAATGGCGCCATCATGTAGCGGACTATTTTTAAAAAAGATACTTTCTATAATTGGTTGTGTAACTTTAATATTCATTTCGTCACCTGTATTTGCTAAAAAATCAAGATTATTATTACGTTCCAAAACAATTAAAGCACCAGTTTTAGAACTGCTCATTTTATTGCAAGCAGAGATGATAGCATCAATATCTGTGGATGTACCTTGTTCTATCTTTAAAAACTTTAACTGACTTAAAAACTTGCGTCGACTAGCAAAGTTTGTAGATCCAACCATTAATAAAAACTTTCTGACTTCTTGCTGAAATACAATAATTAAAGCAATAAAACCTACACTAATAAAACCTCCTAAAATTTTGGTAAGTAAAACCATTTGTAAGGCTTCAACCGTTAAGTAGATAAAGTAGATAACTACAATACCAATAAAAATATTAATGGCTACAGTCCCTTTAACTAGCTTGTATACGTAATAAAGTAGTAGTGCAACAAGCACAACATCTATCATGTCAATCCAACTAAATTTTAAAATGTCTTTAAATATTTCCAACGAAAATCGGTTTTTGTAAAATTAGTAAAATTGGATTGATTTAATCAAAAATGAATTCGTTATTACTAATTTCTGTGTTTTCAGTTTCAAAGGTTTTTATTATTGATTTTAATGAAATGTAATCTTGGAATAATAACGTTTTTTTAAAGCCTAAAACAATATAACTTCCTTCTTGGTTAATTTCGGGTTGTATAAGCTTTTTAAGTTGGCTATAATCACTTAAAATAGTTTTATTGTCTATGGATATTTTAATTTTATCTAATGAAAAACACATAATATCAATAATTTTATTGTCTTCATTTATGGCGCTATTTGAAATTCCTTCTTCGTTTTCATGTAAATAAACCACATCAGTAAAATCAATAAAGCCTAAATTTTTAATACTAGTATCATTACAAGTATAATAATTTCTAGCTTTTTCATTTTTATGCATGGTTGCATTTCGCTTCTTCTCTTGTAGTTTTATTATAGATGGTAACGCTTGTTCTAATGTTAGGCGCTTGTCAACGTTTATTAACCAATTAGTAGAAATAATTAAGTTTTTTCGGTTTAACTCAACGCTATCCTGTTTGGTTTCGTCATAAAAAATATAAGCAGGAGAAACGTCTAAAATCTGAGTTATTTCTGCATTTTGTATTTCTGGTAGTTGTATTACTTTTTCGTTTCCGCAGGAAAAAAATAAAAAAAGTATAGTTATAAATAAAAATCTGTTAAGCATTTAATTTGTTATATAGTGTGATACATTCTTTAGCTTCTTTTACATCGTGCACACGCACAATTTTAGCTCCTTTTTGTAGTGCAATCATGTGTAAAGCGGTTGTTCCGTTTAAAGCATTTGCTGCTGTAGTATCTAAGGTTTTGTAAATCATAGATTTTCTGGATATACCTGCTAATACTGGTAATTCTGCAATATTTAATAATTCAAACTTACTTAAAAGTTCAAAATTTTGTTCTAAAGTTTTAGCAAAACCAAAACCAGGATCTAAAATTAAATCTATAATACCCAATTCGCGTGCTTTGGCAATACGTTCTGAAAAATAAAAATTAATATCCTTTAATAAGTTGTCATACTGGGTTAGTGTTTGCATAGTTTGTGGTGTACCACGCATATGCATCATTATATATGGGACTTGTAAGTCGGCAATAGTTGGTAGCATATTGTCATCTAATAAACCTGCCGAAATATCATTAATTAAAGCAGCACCTTCAATAATAGTTGCTTTTGCTACTTGACTTCTAAAGGTGTCCACAGATATTATAATTTCTGGAAAATGACTAACCAAAAGTTTTATTATTGGTACAATGCGTTGCAATTCTTCATCTTCACTTACAAAAGGCGCATTGGGTCTTGAGCTGTAAGCACCAACGTCAATAAACGTGGCACCTTCATTTAGCATGTTTTCTACTTGTTTTATTATTGAAGTTTCATCTTTATAACGTCCACCATCAAAAAAAGAATCTGGTGTTACATTTAAAATACCCATTACTTTTGGAGTAGTTAAATCTATAAGTTTGCCTTTAAAATTTATTGTCATTGATACACTTAAATATGGTGTTGGGATAACGTTAGTAAAACTTTAAACCCTAAACCTTGAACTTTAAATAATTTTATGCGAAATTTACGCAAAATTCAATTAGAGTTTATCAAATATGCAAGATACTTCAAAACAATACGATGCTGTAATAAAAACCTGTCGAGACCTTTTTATTAATAAAATGACAGATTATGGTAGTGCATGGCGAATTTTACGTTTACCTTCATTAACCGATCAAATTTTTATAAAAGCACAACGTATTAGAGGTTTGCAACAAAACGATGTGCGTAAAGTTGACGAAGGTGAGCAAAGCGAATTTATCGGGATTATCAACTATTGTATTATGGCATTAATACAACTCCAAAAAGGAGTGGTAGAGCAGCCAGATTTGGAAGTTGAAGAAGCGACTGTTTTATATGATGAACAAGTAAAAGCAACAAAGCAGTTAATGCAGGACAAAAACCATGATTATGGAGAAGCTTGGAGAGACATGCGTGTTAGTAGTTTAACCGATTTAATTTTACAAAAATTATTACGTGTTAAGCAAATTGAAGATAATTCAGGTAAAACAATTGTAAGCGAAGGCATTGATGCTAATTATCAAGACATGATTAATTACGCCATTTTTGCAATGATACATTTAACAGAACAATAAAATTGCTTTTGCAATTTGATATTTAATTAAAGTTATGAAATACATAGTCGGTTTTTTAAGAATATTTGTTGGTATATTTTTTATTATTTCAGGATTTATAAAGCTTAATGATCCAATCGGATTTGCTTTTAAATTAGAAGAATATTTTGGACCAACCGTTTTAGATTTACCATTTTTTATTCCTTATGCTTTAGGGATTTCAATAATAGTAGTCGTTTTTGAGGTGCTTTTAGGTATATTTTTAATTATTGGATATAAACCTAAATTTACAATTTGGAGTTTATTATTAATGATAATATTCTTCACATTTTTAACCTTTTACTCAGCGTACTTTGATAAAGTAAAAGACTGTGGTTGCTTTGGTGATGCCATGAAAATGGATCCATGGGAAAGCTTCGGGAAAGATGTTTTTCTATTAGTTTTAATTTTAATTATTTTCTTCGGAATAAAATACGTTAAGCCATTTTTTGGTAAACTAGCTACCACTATTTTGTCTTTATTAAGTTTTATAGCTTGTTTAGGTTTTGCTTACCATGTGTTAATGCATTTACCAAGTATTGATTTTAGACCATTTAAAATAGGAAACAACATTACAGATAACATGATTGTGCCAGATGATGCACCACAACCAGTAATTGAGTATACGTGGACGTTTAATGAAAATGGTACAGAAAAACAATATATAACAGACGGTTCATACCCTGAATCTCCAGGAGAATATCTTACAGTAACAACAAAAACAATAGCGGAAGGTTATGAGCCACCAATCCATGATTTTTCAATTGAAAAAGATGGTGAGGATTTTACTCAAGACATCCTAACGCGACCAAATGTACTATTGGTAGTTAATTACAATTTAGCAAAATCTGAAAGTGATGGTTTAGTGGCTGTAAAACAAATTACAGACAAAGCAATCGCAAATGGTTATGATGTTATTGGATTAACAGCATCTGGTCCAGATGAGGCAAATGGTGTTATCTCAAATTACAAATTAGGTTTTGAGTATTATTTTTGTGACGAGACTGCCTTAAAAACAATCATCCGTTCTAATCCAGGATTATTAAAATTAGAAAAAGGGACCATTATCCAAAAAGTACATTGGAATGATATTGATCAATTAGAACTGCCTAAAGTAGATAGACCAGCACCTAAGGTTATAGATGATGGAACAGCACATGTAGTTGATGATAAAGTTTTAAATAAAGAAGCGTTTGAAGCTTTACAGTTAAGTGAGGATCAAATTGAAAAGGTATCTGTTTTTAAAGGAGCTTCAGAGGTTAAAACGGTTATTGACTCAATAAACACAGCTACTGGTAAAAATTACACAAGTATTGTAAAAATTGAAATAAAAAAAACAGAATAACATATCTTCGATTGATTTGTAAAGCATAAGCAAATTATATCTAGAAACACATTAATTTGTAAAACTGTAAAACAACGTATTTAAAATAAATAAACCCACTGACAACATACTTTCTAAATAAAACAGGTTACGCATTACTTACATTATTTGGTGTAATAACCGTTATATTCTTATTATTTAGTGTGCTTCCAGGAGATCCAGCACAAATGATGTTAGGGCAAAATGAGGATAGTCAGCAGCTAGCAATTATCAAAAAAAAATACGGTTTTGATAAGCCTGTTGCCACACAGTATTTGTATTATTTAAACGATTTGTCTCCAGTGTCATTTCACTCAAAAACAGAAGGAGACTACACCTATTTAAGTCAAAATAAATACGCAGCAACACAACTGTTTGCAATAGGCAATACGACTATGGTTGTTAAATTTCCATATCTACGCGAGTCTTTTACAAAGCAAGGTAAAAAAGTAAGCCAAGTATTGTCAGAGACGTTACCCAATACGTTTGTATTGGCAGTTTCTGCAATACTAATCGCAATATTTTTAGGGGTTATATTAGGCGTGGTTTCTGCATTAAAAAAAGATTCCTTTTTAGATAAAACCATTCAGATATTAAGTACCTTAGGTATGAGTGTACCATCCTTTTTTAGTGCCATATTATTCGCATGGTTATTTGGATTTGTATTGCATAAATACACCAATTTAGAAATGACAGGAAGTCTTTACGAGTTGGATGATTTTGGTGAAAAAATGCACATAAAATGGAAAAACCTAATCCTACCAGCAATCGTTTTAGGAATAAGGCCATTAGCAGTCGTGATACAATTAATGCGCAACTCCCTATTAGAAGTACTTAATCAAGATTATATCAGGACTGCCAGAGCAAAAGGATTATCAGAGTTTCAGATTATTAAAAAACACGCCATTAAAAATGCCTTAAATCCCGTAGTAACCGCAATCTCAGGTTGGTTTGCAAGTATGCTAGCAGGCGCAGTGTTTGTAGAGTATATTTTTGGTTGGAATGGATTAGGAAAAGAAATTGTAAACGCACTAAACACTCTAGATTTACCTGTAATTATGGGATCTGTGTTAATAATAGCCTTACTATTCATAATAATTAATATTTTTGTAGATATAATATACACTTGGTTAGATCCAAAAGTTAAATTAGAATAAAACGTAACGTCATGAGAAAAAACATAGTAGCCGGAAACTGGAAAATGAATAATGATTTACCACAATCAGAAGCATTAATTTCAGATTTAAAAAGACAAACAAAAACATCTAATGCAGAGGTTATGATTGCGCCAACATTTACTAACTTATGGCATGCTTTTGAAGCTACAAGACATGACGATATCGAGGTTATAGCACAAAACATGCACTTCGCAGAAAATGGTGCATACACAGGAGAGGTCAGTGCAGACATGCTCAAAAGCGTAGGTATCCAAACAGTAATCTTGGGTCACTCAGAGCGTCGTGCATATTTTAACGAAGACGATGCTATTTTATCTAAAAAAGTAGACCAAGCCTTATCTAACGACTTACGCGTAATTTTCTGTTTCGGAGAAGAGCTTGCAGACCGTAAAGCAGCAAACCACGAAGCAGTGGTAGAAAGTCAAATCAAAAACGCATTGTTTCATTTAGACGCATCAGCATTCAAAAATATCGTGTTGGCTTATGAGCCTGTATGGGCAATCGGAACCGGAGAAACAGCAAGTCCAGAACAAGCACAAGACATGCATAAATTTATCCGTCAAACATTAAACGACAAATACGGTAACCAAGTGGCGGACAGCATGAGCATCCTTTACGGAGGTAGTGTAAAACCAGCAAACGCAAAAGAGATTTTCTCAAAACCAGACGTAGACGGTGGTTTAATTGGTGGTGCAGCCTTGAAAGCCGAAGATTTTTACGCAATCGTAAACGCCTTTTAAATAACAACAAAAATTAATATAATTTGGGCGTTACCACAAGGGTCGCGTCTTCCGTTATATCTTTTTTTGCCATATGTGGCAGCAAAAAAAGGATGCCACTACAACCGCTAACGCAGGCTAATCTGCAAAATACAGTACAAATTATAATGTCAAATATTATTTACATAGGGTATTACTTTAAAGTGCAACCCATGCAACCAGGAACAGAAATCCTGATAGCAGAACTAGGTTACGCAGGATTTGAAAGTTTTGTAGAAACCGAAGAAGGGGTTACAGCATACATTCAAAAAGAAGAATATAACGCTTCTATTTTGGACGATATCCAAATATTAAAGTCAGACGAGTTTGAAATTACCTACACCTTTGACGAGATTGAGCAAACCAATTGGAACGAAGAGTGGGAGAAAAACTTTAATCCAATAGTTGTTGATGATTTGTGTGCAGTACGTGCACCATTTCATGATAAGTTTGACACAAAATACGATATTATCATCGAGCCAAAAATGAGTTTTGGAACCGGACATCATGAAACCACACACATGATGATACAACATATCCTTAAAAACGATTTTGAAGGTAAGTCTGTTTTAGACATGGGATGCGGTACAGCTGTTTTAGCAATACTAGCAGAGATGAAAGGTGCAAAACCATTAGATGCAATAGATATTGACAACTGGTGCTACTTAAATAGCTTAGAAAATGTGGAGCGCAACAATTGTAAACATATTTCTGTTTACGAAGGTGAAGCAGCACTTTTAAAAGATAAAAAGTACGACACTATTATTGCAAACATTAATCGTAACATTTTATTAAATGACATCGCTACATATTCAAAATGTTTGGATGCCAAGGGAACGTTGTTTTTAAGTGGTTTTTACCAAGAAGACATCCCAATGATAGAAAAAGAGTGTAATAATAATCAACTTTTTTTAAAGGATACATTAACCAAAAATAATTGGGTTGCACTTAAGTTTGAGAAGCAGTAAGATTGTTTAAAATCACAATTATCGATTAAATACATAAAATTTTAACAATTTTATTAAAAATAAATAGGGTCCTGTGGTTAAAACCTCAGGATTCTTCTTTTTTAAACAATTATCTTTGACCTGATAATTATCTCACATAAGATTAATAGCAAAATATCCTTAAACTAACATTTTAAGATTGTGTGAAACATTTTACGTAAAGCAAACCATTTATTAATTTAAAATTCAACCAAAAATGAAGAAAATTAAATTTATGGCTTTAGCTAGCCTATGTTTTATTCTAGGATTACAATCATGTCAAAAAAACGAAGACACGATTATAGACGAGGAAGTTGCAGCAAGAGAAGTGTCTGCAGAGCTTTTAGCTAAATTGGCAAAAGCACAAATTAATACCGACAATGCTAAAATAGTAGACTTCATGCTTCCCGATGGTTCTACTAAAGAAATGATTGAAGTTGAAGGTGATCTTTTTATGAGCGAAGAAGACATTTTAAACTTAGATGATAATGCTTCAGCATCAGAGCGAAATTATCGTACAAATAATTTAGTGTCACAAGGTAAAACCATTACTATTATTGGATATACAGGTGGTAGTAATGCCTTATCAACCAAAGAGAGAACTGCTTTACAATGGGCTGTTGATAATTACAATGCACTAAGCGGAGTTTCAATTTCATTTCAATTGTCATTTGGGACTAATTACTCTTCAAAAGACATGGTAGTATATCATAACCCTAGTCAATCTGGAGCAGGAGGATCTGCAGGATTTCCAAGCAATGGTAATCCGTATAAGTTTGTTCAAATTTATGGTTTAGACAACTACGATACTAATGTTGTGGAGCATGTTATTACACACGAAATTGGTCACTCCATAGGTTTTAGACACACAGATTGGTTTAATAGAGCTAGTTGTGGTCAAAATCAAAATGAAGGAGCAGGATCTATTGGTGCAATAGATTTAGGAGGTAACACTCCAGAGACATCTGTTATGCTAGCATGCTTTAGCAGTGGAGAGGATGGCGAGTTTGGAACTGACGATATCAATGCGCTTCAAATTATGTATTAAAAGTAATATAATATAATTTACAAAAGACTTCTGTGACGACAGAAGTCTTTTTTTATATCTAATATTTTTTTACTTTTATAAAAAAAATAGTACGTATGAGTACAAAAGAAAAAATACAAGAAGAACACGAGGTAAGTACCTTAGAACAACCTAATAATGAAATTGTTGTTTATAATGATGATGTCAATACGTTTGATCACGTCATAGATACTTTAATTTATGCTTGTGACCATACACCTGAACAAGCAGAGCAATGTACAATTTTGGTACATTATAAAGGACAATGTACAGTTAAGACTGGAGCCTATAAAGAATTGGAACCACGATGTACAATGTTATTAGAAGCAGGATTAAGTGCTGAAATAATTTAAAAAAAAGAGTCTTTAATTTTAAAGACTCTTTTTTTTTGTTGTAATTACTTTCGTTTGCACGTGTTTATACCTAATACGGTATAAAGTGGACAAAAATTGATAAAGCTAGTTATTAAAAAAATTATTGCAATACCCATTAAAACGTAAGCTAGAGTTCCGGTAATAACATTTAGATAATACAATAGTGCAATTATTATAGCAACTAATACTCTTAAGCTTTTATCTAAAGCTCCCATATTTTTTTCATATTAAAAGGTGTTAAGTATCTAAATGTAAGTATAAGGCACAAAAAAAGCAAGCTATAGTAGCTTGCTTTTTTTATCGTGACCTCGACTGGATTCAAACCAGTAACCTCTTGAGCCGTAATCAATAAAACCTACTTATCGTCGCTACATGTTTTGTGTGTAAATACTCTGTAAATCACTGTTTTGAGAGGTTTGTTTACTATTTGTTAATATTTAATAATAGTCTATTACACTATTTTTCTGCAAATTTTCTGCAAATAATATATATTTGCAGAAACATTTATGCCATGGGTTACAATATTTCAATTCGTTTAGATAATCGTAGAAAGAAAAAGTCTGGAATGTATCCAATAAAACTTCGTGTTTATGGAAAAGAAACTCAAAAAGAGAAATGGTATAATTTAGATATTGATTTAACAGAAAAGAAATTTCAAGAAATTTGGTTAAATCCAAACAACAAAAAGTTACGTGGTGAAAATAAAGAATTACGACTGAAACTTCAGGCTATAGAAAATAGAGCTAATGATGAAGCTAGTAAATTGGGTGTTTTTGATTTTAAAAATTTTGAATTTAAGTTGTTTAGAAAATCTTCTGATAAAAATAATCTTCAATTTCACTTTAACGTAGCTATTGAGAATTGTATCAAAAAGAATAAGATAAATACAGCAGAAAGTTTTAAATACACATTAAACTCGTTAGGAACCTTCAGTAATGAAGTTAAAAATTGTCCTATAGAGAAGCTAAAATTTCAACAAATAAATGTTGATTGGTTAAGAGATTACGAGTCTTATATGGTTAAAAAAGGTAAGAGCTATACAACTATAGCAATATACACTAGAACTTTACGGGTTATTTTTAATAATGCAATCGAAGCTAAAGACCTTAACCAAGAGTATTATCCTTTTGGTAAAAGTAAATATCAAATATTACGAACAAAAAAAGTGAAAAAAGCTTTAAACTCTAAAGAACTTAAAGTTTTATTTGATGCTAAACCTGCAAACGAGAATGAATCAAAAGCTAAAGATTTTTGGTTTTTTAGTTTTGCTTGTAATGGCATAAACCCAAAAGATATAGCACTCTTAAAATATTCTGATATTAAAGAGGATAAATTTACTTATTACAGAGCCAAAACTTTTGATAAAAAAGCTGAGAAAACCGAAATCATTATCTACTTAACTGATTTTACAAATAGTATTATAGAAAAGTATGGTAACAAAAATAAAAATAGCTTTGTTTTTGATATTTTGAATGAAAATGATGATGCAAACGAACAGCATAAAAAAATAAAAAACTTTACACGTTATATAAACGATCACATAAAAAGGTTGGCTGTTGCTAATAAATTACCGAGTGATATAAGCTTCTATTATGCTCGACATAGTTTCGCAACCAATTCTTTACGAAAAGGCGCTAGTATGGAATTTATTAGTGAAGCATTAAACCATAGTGATCTAAGCGTAACTAAAAACTATTTTGCTGGTTTTGAAGATGAAGCTAAAAAAGAATTTGCAAACTCAATAATGAATTTTTAAATATGATATATAAAGAAGAGTTTTACGAATTAATTACTATTCTGGCAAGTATTTCACCTTTAAATGCAGACTTAAAACTAGAAGAGATTATAGAGCATACTGCTGTTAAAGAAGAAAAAATTCACCTTCAATTAATCAAAGATTATTTAAATGATGATGAATTATATAGAGAAAAAATAGAAAAGCACTTATCAAATACAGTTGATATTGGGAATAACATAGTTGTTCATACAGATTTAGAACCATTATTTATTTTTGCATCTTTAGAGTTTTTTATATTCGACGAAGTTTTAAATGAGAGTGAGAAAAAAGAGCTCATCTTGAGTTATTTAAATACTTTAAATATTAAATTCGACGGTGATTTTGAGTATGATGATTTTTTAAAATCACAAGAATTAATGACTAAATACAGATTAGTATATCATAAAGAACTCTTTGATTTAGGAGCTGATAATCTGAAAAATTTAGAAATGATAAATGAGATTTTAGACGTTCTTAATTATCAGGAAAATATACTAGTAGGTTTAGATGAAACCTACCAGCAAATTTTTAAAACTTCCAAAAATTTTTTCACTAAAAAAAAAGAATATTTTAAAGATGCATATTTTATTGAAAGTGAATTAAAAAAATCTACATCACACACACCTACTATTAATAATACTTTAGATTATAGTAATTACACAAATGTGTTTAACCAATCCATGCCAATAGAAATAGCTGTTGACCATTTTAAAATCTTTACAGAAAAAAACAGTAAAAACGGTAAACCGTTTCTAACTGAAAAACAATTTGATATATTTATAAAGAAAGCATTTTGTGGAATCCCTAATTTAAAAAAACAGAAGTTCAATATGGCTCCTAAAGGAGAGAGCACTTTAGTTAAATATAGGTTTAGGGAGTTTTATGAAAGTTATTATCAATATTTCGGAACTGGTCAAGTTCTAGATAAATTTGTAGAATTACTTACAGATAACTTCGTTGGATGGAATTTTAAAAATGTTAAGGTTAATTTTGATAAAAAACCTAGTAAAACTATTCAATTACTAAAGTAACTACTTTTTTTACTACTGGTACTACGTTTTTTACTACTGCACTTACGGAAATTATAAATAACCTGTAATTAACCGCTATCATTGATAAATATTAATTTAAAACATTTAAAAATGATAGCATTTGAACAAACGCAACTAGATGTTGCAGAGGTAAAAAGAGACCTCAAAGAATTAAAAGCCTTAATTGAAAAGGCAGAAACGTTATCCCAAACGGATGACCCGCAAACTATTGATGACATTGTTAAGTTTTCTGGTTATACAAAACCAACACTCTATAACTATTGTCAAAAAAACACCATTCCTCACCATAAGAAAAACGGTCGTTTATTCTTCTTCAAGTCCGAGATAATAGAATGGATAAAAGAAGGAAAGCAAAAATGCACAACAGAGCTTGAATCTGATGTCGATACCTTATTGTCTAACCGTAAAAAGAGACTTAAATAATTGAAGGCTTAATAAAAGTTTTCATTTAGAGCGATTTAATCAATCGTTAGTCTAACGTTAAATTAACGCAAAATGGATAGATATACATACAATTGTAATTATTGTGGTGTCGAGTACACTCCAAAAAGAAGGTATAAACAGAAATATTGTAGCAATAGTTGTAGAGTAAACGCCTTTACAAAAAGAAAAAAGGTAACTAGAAATTTACCTACAAAAGAGAATCAAGAAAAACCATCAACAATCAATAAAATGAGTTGGTCTGGTGTAGGAAACGCAGCTGTAGGAACTTTAGCTACAAACATTGTTACAAATATCTTTACTAAAGAAGAAAATAAACCTGCAACAAAAGGAGATATAAAAAAACTAATTAATAAGACTCATCAGGGTGTGATTTTAATCAAAAACCTACCTCCAAGATATGATGGTACTAGAGCTTATTTCGATACAGCTCAGCAAATATTAATTTATAAATAATAAGAAATGGAAAATAATAAAACATATAAGCCAGATGGCTTAAATATAATAGAGGATATACACAAAGACTTATTAAGTCAATATGCAAATGAAAATAATGCGCTTTCAATTAAAAAATTAAGTTACTTAATAGCAAAAATAAAATTGGCAATAGAAGTAATTAACTATAACCCAAGATTGCCACTTTGTCAAATTGAGAAAGAAATAATTAAAATGTGTAAAGTAGATAGTTCAATTCAAGGAGTTGATGTGAAAATTTATTTTACTACAAAATTTGAAAAAATCGATTATTCCAAATTGGCTAGTTTAACAGTAAACGTTTAGTTATGAGTGAAAAATATTTAAGAATAGGTACAGCTTACTTTAAAGAAGTTAATATGCCTTTAAACAGCAAAGACACTATAAAAATGTTGAATCCTTGGTCAAAAAGTGAAATTATAACCGACCATGGTAAGGAGTACATTGAAGATATAAAAAAATATGATGGTTTTTGTTTAATCCCATCGCATACTAATTATAAACGTGTAATTAATGGGTTTTATAATAAATATGAAAAATTAGAACATAAATTTGAAAAAGGTAGTTTTCCAGAAACAGAAAAATTTCTCAAGCATATTTTTGGTGAGCAATATATTTTAGGCTTAGATTACTTAAGTGTTTTATGGCAAAATCCAACACAAGTTTTACCAATTTTGTGTTTAGTAAGTAATGAGCGAAATACAGGTAAAACCACTTTTTTAAATTGGGTAAAATCTATATTCCAAAATAATATGACAATTAATAATAATGAGGATTTTAGAAGTAGATTTAATTCAGATTGGGCTTCAAAGTTAATTATTGCTGTTGATGAAGTTTTATTAGACAAAAGAGAAGATAGTGAAAGGTTGAAAAATCTATCTACTGCAAAAACTTATAAAAGTGAAGCTAAAGGTAAAGATAAAGTTGAGGGAAATTTTTTTGGTAAGTTTATTTTATGTTCCAACAACGAAAAGAATTTTGTTTACATAGATAATTCAGAAGTAAGATACTGGGTTAGAAAAATTATTCCTTTCGATTTATCAAATGACCGACCAGACCTTTTAGAATCGTTAAAAAAAGAGTTACCGCACTTTATCCATTTTATAAACAAAAGAAAGATTTCATGTCCTAGAAAAACAAGAATGTGGTTTACTAAAGAGCAAATTCATACAGAAGCATTAGATATATTAATTAACGGTAATAAAACCTTTATAGATAAAGAATTAGAGCAAATTTTGTCAGATGAGTTTGCCTTGTTTGAAAAAGAAGAATTAAAGTATTCATTGGGTGACTTGGTAGATAAGCTTAGTAAAAATAATATAAGAACCAATTCTTTTAAATTATCTGAGTTAATAAAAAATGAATATAAATTAGAATCTAAGAATAGTACATATACTAAATATTATATGTCAACATCAGTTTCAAACACTCCTATTGTTGAAGAAACAACTCATAGAGGTCGTCATTATACTTTTACTAAACAAATGTTTAAAGAGTTAAGTTGATTTGTTGCAAAACTACTGTAATGCTATGCTAGCTAGTACTTACGGTAATAAACAACTCAACAACATTAAAACAACAATCACACGTTTTCTTATTCTATTACATTGGCTATGTTATTAAACTAAACAACATACTACAACATTTGATTAAACCCACATAACAACATACAACAACAACAACAACAACAACAACAACAACTTTTTTAATTGTTGCTACATTGTGTACAGCTTGTTTACTCTTAAAACCCTTATTATTCTATTGTTTCAAACAAATTAGCAACAATCAACAACAAGGTCTATTGGCTTTGGTTTTATTTGAGTAAATGAGAAAATGCTTATTATAAGACAATTTACAAGTTTATATAAGAAACGATAATATTTTTACTAGAGAAAAAATATGTAGAAATTAATAAGATGAGTATAATAAAGGAATTAACCAAAGTGATAGGTCACGCGCCTAAATTAGCTCGTGAGGTATGTTGTAAAAGCAATATGCTGAAGCATCTTGAAACTCTAAAAGAGAAAGTAAAGGTTGTGGCTTAAATAAAATAATTGCACAACCATTGCATTTAATAATTTGTATATTTGCTACGATGAAATTTTTAGCATTCATATTAGCTATAACAATGTTAGCATTATCTGCAATGCCTTGTTCTGATGGTCAAAATGTAGAAGACCAACAGCAAGAGGAAATAACTGCTGAACATAATCATCAAGAGGATAGTGACGATTCTTGTCCTGTTACTTGTATTTGTAATTGTTGTGGTATGTCAATTAGCTATGAGCCTTTGGCAATATTTCAGTTATTAACTTTCAATAAAATTCCCACAAAATTAGTGTCTACTTATCAGTCAAATTATAGATTTGATTTCCAATCTAATATTTGGCAACCGCCACAAGCTTAATTCAGTTTTTAAAGGATAGCTATATCCCTTTTTAATGTTTTCACTTTCAGGAAAGCATTTGCATTTTTTTTAACTGAATTAATACATTTTCTATGATTAATAAAATCATTGATTTTTCAATCAATAACAAATTCATTATTGGTTTGCTTACGCTTACCATAATCGGAACAGGTATTTGGAGTATGACCAAAGTGCCAATAGATGCTGTTCCAGATATTACCAATAACCAAGTACAGGTTATAACACAATCCCCCAATTTAAGTACTGAAGATATTGAGCAAATTGTTACTTATCCAATTGAAGTGGCAATGAGCAATCTTCCTGATGTTCAGGAAATAAGGTCAATTTCTCGTTTTGGCTTATCTGTGGTTACTATTGTATTTGATGATGATATGGGAACATATCTACCTCGCCAATTAGTAGCCGAAAAACTAAACGAAGTCAAAGAGCAAATACCTGCTGGATTTGGCGAACCTACAATGGGTCCTATTTCAACAGGTTTAGGAGAGATTTACCAATACACACTAAAAGTTGCACCAGAGTTTAAAGACAAATACAACATTGCAGATTTACGCTCAATGCAAGACTGGATTGTACAGCGTCAAATGGCAATGGTTCCTGGTGTGGTAGAAGTAAACGCTATTGGTGGAAAAAT
This sequence comes from Olleya sp. UBA1516, assembly GCF_002323495.1. Lineage (NCBI taxonomy): Bacteria > Pseudomonadati > Bacteroidota > Flavobacteriia > Flavobacteriales > Flavobacteriaceae > Olleya > Olleya sp. UBA1516. The sequence goes on along the minus strand of NZ_DCQO01000007.1, from coordinate 19,072 downwards.
AAAACAATACGAAGTAGCGGTTGACCCAAACGATTTAAATGCTATTGGCCTTACCATTACAGATGTGTTTAATGCACTTGAAGCCAATAATCAAAATACAGGAGGTGCATATATTGAAAAGAACCATCAAGCTAATTTTATTCGTGGTGAAGGCTTGGTGAGAAGTTTAGAGGACATTAAAAAAATCACTGTCAAGAATATTAATAATATACCTGTCACTATTGGTGATATTGCAACAGTACAATTTGGCTCTGCAATTCGTTACGGTGCATTAACCCAAGATGGTGAAGGAGAAGTTGTAGGTGGATTGGTAATGATGCTAAAAGGAGCTAATTCCAATGATGTTATTGCCAATGTAAAAGAGCGAATGACTCAAATTGAAAAGTCGTTACCAGAAGGCATAATTATTGAACCATTATTAGACCGAAGTAAATTAATTGGCGAAACAACTTCTACAGTAACAACTAACCTTATTGAAGGTGCATTAATCGTCATTTTTGTGTTGGTCTTTTTGTTAGGTAATTGGCGAGGAGGTTTAATAGTTGCCTCTACTATTCCATTATCCTTATTATTCGCTTTTATTTTAATGAATGTTTTTGATGTTTGGGTAAACCTAATGAGTTTAGGAGCAATTGATTTCGGAATCATTGTAGATGGTGCTGTAATTATTGTTGAAAGCACTGTTTTTCTTATAGCATCACAAGTTTTGAAAAAGAAACAACTTACATCTAAAGAAAGAGATAAAGTTGCTTCTAATGCTTCAAAAAAGATGATGAATGCTGCCTTCTTCGGTCAGTTGATTATCCTTATAGTTTTTCTACCCATTTTAGCCTTACAAGGTATTGAAGGAAAGATGTTTAAACCAATGGCTTTGACTTTTATTTTTGCTATGATTGGTGCAATGGTACTTTGTTTAACCTATGTGCCTATGATGTCAGCTCTAATATTAAGAGCACCAAAAAATGATAATAAATCCTATGGAGATAGATTTGTACATTGGGTTGAAGACAAATACCAACCCTTATTGGTTAGAGCCTTGCGAAAAGGGAAATGGGTAATTGGTATTGCAGTTGTGTTGTTCGGAATAACCGTTTTTATGTTTTCAAGAATGGGTGGCGAGTTCATTCCGCAACTCGATGAAGGCGATATTGCATTTCACGCTATTTTAAAACCAGGTAGTTCACTTACAGAAACTATTGAAACTACTACCAAAATAGAACAAATAGTAAAAGCAAAATTTCCAGAAGTCGATAAAATTGTGAGTCGTATTGGTGTTGCCGAAATTCCAACCGACCCGATGCCTATGGATATTGCCGATGTTTTTGTAATCCTGAAACCTAAAAGTGAATGGACTACAATAGAATCAAAAGATGAATTGATTGAAGCAATGAAAGAAGCAGTTGAAATGGTTCCTGGTGTTAATTATGAGTTTACACAACCTATTGAAATGCGTTTTAACGAGTTATTAGAAGGTGTTCGTGAAGATATTGCCATAAAACTTTATGGTGAAGACATTGACATTCTATCTCAAAAAGCCGAAGAAATATCTAAAATTATCGCAGGTACTGAAGGTATTGGCGATATGAAAGCGGAAGCCACAACAGGTTTGCCACAAATGACAATCAATTACAACAGGAATAAATTGGCGCAATATGGACTTCAAATAAATACGCTTAATCAAACCGTACAATCTGCATTTGCAGGTGGTACAGCAGGTGTGATTTTTGAAGGTGAAAAACGCTTCGATTTAGTAGTACGATTAAGTGATCAAAACCGTAAGGATATTTCAGATGTTCAAAACCTGTATATCAATTTACCTTCAGGTGCTCAAATTCCTTTGCGTGAAATTGCAGATGTAAGCTACAAAGCAGGACCAATGCAAATAAGTAGAGACAATACTAATCGAAGAACCTATGTAGGGATAAATGTAAGAGGACGTGATGTAAAATCGCTGGTCACTGAAATAAAGTCAAAATTAGATGCACAACTGGAATTACCATCAGGTTATTTTATTCGATATGGTGGTGCATTTGAAAATCTGGAACGTGCCAGCAACCGATTACAAACCGTTGTGCCTATCGCCTTATTACTCATATTTATACTAATATACTTTGCATTAAAATCACTACCTCAAACCTTAATGATTTATATAGCCATCCCAATGGCAACTATTGGTGGTGTTGTAGCCTTATGGTTGCGTGATATGCCATTTAGTATTTCGGCAGGTGTTGGTTTTATTGTGTTGTTTGGTGTTGCGGTATTAAATGGATTGGTAATGATAAGTGGACTCAACGAATTAAAAGACGAAGGTGTAACTAATTTAAAGGATAGAATAGTTGAAGGTACTAAACGAAGAATCAGACCTATTATGCTAACTGCTTTTACAGATGTATTAGGCTTTCTACCAATGGCTATTTCATCATCAGCTGGTGCAGAAGTACAACGTCCTTTGGCAACTGTAGTTATTGGTGGATTATTAACTTCAACTTTGCTTACCTTATTTGTTTTACCAATTTTATATCATTGGGTAGAAAACAAATATTTTACGTTTAAGCCAAATAAAAAGTTAGTAACAGCAACAGCAGTTGTATTATTACTATTTGGTTTTTCACCACAAAGTAATGCACAAGAGTTGAATGATACAATTCCCGAAATTTCATTACAGGAAGCTGTTAAACTCGCAAAAAGTAATTATCCATTATTGAAGCAAAAGCAGTTGGAAATTACAAAACAAGAACAATTAAAATCGACTGCCTATGATTTCGGAACGACTCAAATTTTTACAGGTGGAGAAGAAATTGATAATGGAAATGGCATCTATACAACCATTGGTATTGGTCAATCAAATATCGATGTATTTGGCATTGGTTCTAAAAAGAAGCTACAAGAACAACGCATTCAATTGGCACAAAAAGCCTTTCAACTTTCCGAGTTGGAATTAGAATTGGAAGTTAAAAAAGCTTGGTCTAATTGCTATCAAATGAAACAAAACTATGATTTGTATAAGGAATTGGATTCCATTTATTCCAAATTCGAGCAAGCAGTAGCTTTAAATTATGAAGTCGAAGCTATTTCTAAATTAGAATATTCGGCAGCAAAAAATCAAGCGTTTCAAATTCAGAATAAAAAAGCGCAAGCCTATAGTAATTATCTTATTGCCTTACAGCAATTCAATTTGTGGTTGGTATCAGAAGAAATTTTTACAGTTTCAGATGAATTTGAGGTAGCGATAGATAGTGATATGGAAACGTTCAGTATTGAAAGTCATCCATTGTACAGTATGTCGCAGAACATTGTAGATGAAGCGGAAGCTAAATATAAAGCTGCAAAAGCAGATAATTTGCCAAAGTTCAATCTTCAAGGTGGTATACAGAAAGTAAATGGCAATTCAGGATTTTACACCTATCAAGCAGGAATTTCAATTCCGTTTTTATCAGGTACTAACAAAGCACAAGTTAGAAGTGCTAGAATTGATAAAGAAATAGCAGAAACCAATGTAGCGTTCAAAAAACAGGAAGTACAATCAAGGTTTGTTCAGGCTAAAGAAAATTATATGAAATGGAAAACATCTTGGGAGTTTTACAAAGACCAAGTTTTACCATTAACAAAAGAGCAAAAAACAGGTGCATTACTGGCATATAGAGAAGGCGAAATTGATTATACTGCATTTACGCAGTTGATAAAAGAAGCAATTCAATCGGAACTGGAAGCACAGACTGCATTAGTAAACTATTTAGAAAGCACATTTCAATTACAATATTTTAATAAATAAGACAATGAAAAACAAAATATATAAAATCCTTACCGTAATCGTGTTAGCCATATTTGTTTCAGCTTGCGGAAATAAAGAAAATCATAACGAGAATGATGGTCATTCCCACGATGAGGAAGAAAAAACAGAAGTTAACGAAGAGCATCACGATGAAGACGAAGTAATGCTTTCACAACAGCAATTCGATGCATTGAAAATGAAAATAGATACGTTAGCATTACGTAATATGAGCGGCTATGTAGAAGCAAACGGAACGTTAGAAGTACCACCACAAAACGAAGCAGCTATTACTACTGTTGTTGGTGCAAATGTCGTTTCAATTGAAGTGGTTGAAGGTGATAAGGTTAATAAAGGTCAAGTTGTGGCTTATCTATCGCACCCAAATATCATACAAGCGCAAACGGATTATTTAAACGCTTATAGCAATAGCGAGCTTGCAAAGAAAAATTATGAACGTCAACAAAAATTATACGATGCTAGTGTTGGTTCTGGTGCTAATTTCCAGAAAGCAGAAGCAGAATATCAAGTATCAAAAGCAATGGTTAATGGTTTAGAAGCGCAATTAAGAATACTCAACGTTAACACTACATCAGTTCGCAATGGAACAATTGCACAGCGCATAGCATTGCGAAGTCCAATAGAAGGCTTTGTGCAAAAAGTTGAAGTAAAAACAGGTCAATATGTAGAGCCACAAACCGAATTATTTGAAATTGTAAATACGCATCACGTTCACGCCGATTTAATGGTTTTTGAAAAAGATGTTTATAAAGTACAGAAAGGTCAGAAAGTTAACTTTACGGTACAATCCATACCAAATGCAGAGCTTATCGCAGAAATCTATTCCGTAAGCAAAACCTTTGAGGACAACCCAAAAGCAGTCCACGTTCACGCAGAAATAGAAAACAAAAAAGGTAACTTAATTCCTGGTATGTATATTCAAGGTAAAATTCAAGTAGATAATACCCAAACAAAAGCTTTACCAGAAAGTGCAATTATAAAAGAAGGCGAAAGATATTATGTGTTTTCAGTAGAAAAAGAAAATGACGATTGGAGCTTTAAACCTATCGAAGTTGTGTTAGGCACTAAAGATGGTGATTGGGTATCGGTTCAATTTACTGAAAACATAGAAAGTAATACAAAATTTGCTTATAACAATGCTTATTATCTTAACGCAGAAATGAAAAAAGGAGAAGCAGAACACGCACATTAATTATGGAAACAATAGAACAAGTATTAGAGTCAAAAAATATTCGTGTTACAGCAATGCGTTTGCTTATATATAAGTTTCTTGCAGAAAAAGAGGTCGCTGTTACTTTAAGTGATATTGAAAATGCTTTCGCAAAAGCAGACAGAACCACTTTATACAGAACTATTAAAACCTTTGAAGAAAAGGCTATTGTGCATCAAATAGACGATGGTACAGGGATTACAAAATATGCATTATGTGAAAAGGGATGTAATTGTGAAATTGAAACCGATTTGCACTTACATTTCCATTGTAATAATTGCAATGAAACCATTTGCTTAACAGAACATAAAATACCTCAAATAAAAGTGCCAGATGGTTTTGTGTCAGAGAATGTAAATTTGGTGGTAAAAGGTATTTGCGATAAGTGTAGTGTCTAATTATTGCACTTCCATTGCACTTACTATTAAAGTACATTTATCCAAAATTAGAGGATATGAAGTTTAATACTAAAATACCTAAAAATCTAAAACAGGCGTATAACGAAGAAATAAAACAATACAGTTTCTGTTTAGAAAATAAACAATTTGGTGATGCTTGGTATCATTTAGAACGTAGTCATATAATAGGACAATCTTATCCTATAGAACATACCTATTCACATTGGCTTATGCTAAAGTTTGGATTTAGACAAAAAGATACTAAAGAAGTAATAGGTCAAATAATTAGGTTGCTTGTGGGTGGCTGGAAATCATTTATAAATCACGTTCCACTTGGTAATACAGGTGGAGCAAACGTGCCACCATTAAAACGAATGCCTATTCCCAATGACATTGAAAAATTATTAGATATTAAATGAAAAAAAAGAAAGTCAATTTAAAAGATTTAAAACCAAATTCAGAAGAACAACATTCTCACGATGATGGTCACGACCACGGAAATGGAAGTGCATTCAAAACATACATTCCTGCTATTATAAGTTTTGTTATGTTAATGGTAGGTATCGCTGTAGATTATTTTGATACCATTCCTCAATTTGAAGGATGGATTCGAGTAGTTTGGTACACTTTAGCATATATTCCTGTTGGATTTCCAGTAATTAAAGAAGGATGGAAAAGTCTTATAAAAGGCGATGTTTTTACCGAGTTCTTTTTAATGTCTATTGCTACAATTGGTGCATTTATAATTGGTGAATATCCAGAAGGTGTTGCAGTAATGCTATTTTATGCAGTAGGTGAATTATTTCAAAACGCAGCAGTAAATAGAGCAAAAGGAAATATAAAAGCATTATTGGATGTTAGGCCAAAAGAAGCCAATGTATTTCGTGATGGTGATTATGTTAGTGTGTCGCCAGAAGCTGTAAATATTGGAGAGAAAATTCAAATTCGTGTAGGCGAAAAAATTCCATTGGATGGTATTTTATTATCCGAAAAAGCATCTTTAAATACAGCAGCATTAACAGGCGAAAGCAAACCAGATTCTATTCAGAAAGAAGCCAAGGTTTACGCAGGTAGTATTAATTTAGAAAGCGTTATTGAAGTTGAGGTAACCAATAAGTTTGAAGACAGTTCTATTGCGAGAATATTAGACTTGGTTCAAAATGCTACAGCACGTAAATCTAAAACAGAATTGTTTATCAGACAGTTTGCTCGTATCTACACACCAATTGTAGTGTTTTTAGCTTTTGGTGTTACTTTTATACCTTACTTTTTTGTAGATGATTATGTCTTTAGAGATTGGTTATACAGAGCATTAATTTTCTTGGTAATATCTTGTCCTTGTGCGTTAGTGATTTCAATTCCATTAGGTTATTTCGGTGGATTGGGAGCAGCTTCAAAAAATGGAATATTATTTAAAGGTGCTTCATTTTTAGATGCAATGACCAAGATAAATACTTTGGTAATGGACAAAACAGGAACCGTTACCAAAGGTGTTTTTAAAATCAAAGAAGTAAAAGCAATCGGTTGGAATGAAACCGAATTTATGCAATACTTAATGGCGATGGAAGAACAATCCACACATCCAATTGCTAAAGCAATTTTAGAGTATAAGGCTGAAGGAGAGGATTTTGAAGCACAAGACGTTTCTGAAATTGCAGGTAAAGGTTTAAAAGGCATTGTAAATGGTAAAACAGTTTTAGTAGGAAATAAAGCCTTAATGACTACTAATAATATTGATGTTCCATCTGAAACGGAATCTATTGTAGAATCGATAGTATTAGTTGCAATCGATAATCAATTTGCAGGTTATGTAGTCATAGCAGATGAATTAAAGGAAGATGCAAAAGAAACTATTACAGCATTACACAAAGTAGGCATTAAAAATATTATGATGCTTTCCGGTGATAAAGATTCCATTACGCAACAAGTCGCTAAAGAGTTGAACATCGAAAATGCTAAAGGTGGTTTGCTACCAGAAGATAAATTAAACGAAGTAGAAATTTTAAAGAAAAATCCTGAAAACAAAATAGCCTTTATAGGTGATGGTATTAACGATACACCAGTTTTAGCAGCGAGTAACGTTGGTATTGCAATGGGTGGTTTAGGTAGTGATGTAGCTATTGAAACAGCAGACGTTATCATTCAAACCGACCAACCTTCAAAAGTTGTAAGAGCAATAAAAATAAGTCGTTCCACACGAAAAATTGTTTGGCAGAATATCATTTTAGCATTTGGTGTTAAAGTCATTGTCTTGATTTTGGGAGCAGGTGGTTTAGCTACAATGTGGGAAGCAGTTTTTGCAGATGTAGGAGTAGCATTATTAGCAATTTTGAATGCAGTTAGATTACAACGTATGAGTTGGGATTTAGCAGATTAGTCAATTAAACTTCTGTTAAACAAAATCAATAGTTGTTAAAATTTCGTAACTTCGCAAACAGTATGAAGCAGTTTTTCCATAAAATAATGTCTTTAGCAATGGCTTTTGTAGTGTTATGCTCTACAATGTCATTTACTGTGAATATGCATTATTGTGGAGATATTTTAGTAGAAACTGCTATTTTCCATAAAGCCAAAGGTTGCGGTATGGAAATGGAAAAACCTTCAACTGATGGTTGTTCAATCACCAAGAAAAATTGTTGTGATGAGGAACAATTAGTTGTCGATGGTCAAGATGAATTACAATTGCAAGTTGACAAAATCTCATTTGAGCAACAGGTATTCATCGCTTCATTTGTTTACACTTACATTAACCTTTTTGAAGGTTTAGAAAATAACGTTTCTACTTACGAAGAATACAAACCACCACTCGTCATAAGGCAACTCTACAAGATTGACGAGACATACTTAATTTGATTTTTAAACAATAGACTCTTTTATCCTATGACAGTAATGTTGTAAGGATAATTTGCTGTATTCGGTGTTTTCTTAATACCGAATGAATTTTAAAATGATTGATAGTGAATTTGAATTATATTTTCTTTAGATGAAATAGAAAATATAAGCATAGCCAAAGTTACGGTTCTATTTTATATTGAAATATAAAGGAAATAGAACTGCGAAGCACATTACGAACACCTATTTATGCTATAGAATAGATGTGAGTAAACTAATTCAATCGATTATTTTGAAGTTTATCAGGTATTCTACCAATGTCTAACTGTTTAATAATCAAAATTTATGCTTAATAAAGCAATCAAATTTCTCATCGAGAATAAACTCGTTGCAGTACTACTTCTCGTCCTTTTCGTAGGATGGGGAACAGTAAATGCACCTTTTAATTGGGATACAGGATTTTTACCAAGTAATCCTGTGGCTGTTGATGCCATTCCGGATATTGGAGAAAATCAACAAATTGTATTTACAAAGTGGGATGGTCGTTCGCCACAAGATATAGAAGACCAAATTACATACCCATTAACCACATCCTTGTTAGGGATTCCTGGAGTAAAAACCATTCGTAGTTCTTCTATGTTCGGCTTTTCAAGTATCTATATTATTTTTGAAGAAGACATCGAATTTTACTGGAGTAGAAGTCGTATTCTCGAAAAACTTAATTCCTTACCAAGTGGTTTATTACCCGAAGGTGTTAATCCTGCATTGGGTCCAGATGCCACAGGATTAGGACAAATATTTTGGTACACGCTTGAAGGTCGTGACGACAACGGAAATGTAACTGGTGGTTGGGATTTGCAAGAGTTACGCAGTATTCAGGATTACTATGTAAAGTATGCGCTGTCCTCTGCAAGTGGTGTATCTGAAGTTGCATCTATTGGTGGTTATGTACAGGAATACCAAGTAGATGTGAATCCAGAATTGATGCGTCAATACGACATTGGTTTAAACCAAGTTGTAAAAGCAGTTAAGGAAAGCAATAAAGACATTGGTGCACAAACATTGGAAATTAACCAAGCCGAATATTTAGTTCGTGGTTTGGGTTATGTGAAATCCATTTCAGACATTGAAAATGCAGTAGTTACTTCCGAAGATTACACTTCTATTAAGATAAAGGATATTGGTAAAGTTTCATTAGGTCCTGCAACAAGACGTGGTTTATTAGATAAAGAAGGTGCAGAGGTTGTTGGTGCAGTTGTGGTAGCTCGTTATGGAGCAAACCCAATGGAAGTCATTAATAACGTAAAGGAAAAAATTAATGAATTAAGTGCAGGATTACCTTCAAAAATTTTGGCAGATGGAAGAACATCGCAAGTAACCATAGTGCCTTTTTATGACAGAACAGAACTGATACAAGAAACTTTAGGTACACTCAATGAAGCCTTAACTCTTGAAATATTGATTACCATTTTAGTAATAATTATTATGGTGTTTAATCTTCGAGCTTCCGTACTAATTTCTGGACTATTACCTGTTGCAGTTTTAATGGTATTTATTGCAATGAAACTCTTTGGTGTAGATGCCAACATTGTCGCTTTATCAGGTATTGCTATTGCTATTGGTACAATGGTCGATGTTGGTGTCATACTATCAGAAAATATTATTCGGCATTTAGATGAAGATGATGGAAATCAATCCATTAACACAGTAGTATATAACGCAACATCCGAAGTTTCAGGCGCAATCGTAACGGCAGTTATGACTACGATTATCAGTTTTATTCCTGTTTTTACAATGATAGGTGCTGAAGGTAAATTATTCAGACCATTAGCCTTTACAAAAACCTTTGCATTAACAGCTTCTATAATAGTAGCGTTATTTTTAATTCCACCGTTTGCTGCATTTTTATTCAGAAAGAAAAACATTAAAAACACTTTTAAATATGTTTTAAATGGCGTTTTAATAGCATTCGGAATCGTAGCAATAGTCTATGGATATTGGTTAGGATTGATTTTGATAGCGTTTGGAATTACAGCAGGTTTCAATCTTCAAAGTAAGATAACAGACAAGCAAGCTAATCTTATCAATATCATTATTTCAGTATCAGCTATTGTATTCTTGTTAGCCGAATACTGGAGACCATTAGGCGTTGATAAAAGCATTTTTTGGAATCTCATTTTTGTGAGTGTTATTTGCTTTGGTTTATTAGGTGTTTTCTCATTATTCATCAAATATTACACACGCATTTTAAGATGGTGTTTAGATAATAAGTTACTATTTCTTTCAATTCCGACTGCAATTGTAATTGCTGGTTTTTTCATTATGAAAAACACAGGTAAAGAGTTTATGCCCTCATTAAATGAAGGCTCATTTTTACTAATGCCAACCTCGATGCCACATTCTGGTGTAGAAGAAAACAAACGTGTTTTACAGCAATTGGATATGGCTGTCGCCAGTATTCCAGAGATTGAAACCGTAGTTGGTAAAGCAGGTCGTACAGAATCAGCTTTAGACCCAGCACCACTTTCAATGTATGAAAATATCATTCAGTACAAACCAGAATATATGCTGAATGAATATGGTCAACGCCAACGTTACAAAGTCAATGATGATGGTGAGTATGTGTTAAAAAACGGAATGTCATTGCGAGCGGAACAGAGTGAAGCGTGGCAATCTCTTAATGCAAAAGAACAACTCATTCCCGACGATGATGGCGAATTCTACCGTAATTGGCGACCAGAAATACAATCACCAGACGATATTTGGAATGAAATTGTAAAAGTTACCAAATTGCCAGGTGTAACCTCTGCACCCAAACTACAACCTATTGAAACCCGATTGGTAATGCTTCAAACAGGAATGCGAGCGCCAATGGGAATTAAAGTAAAAGGTCAAGACTTAAAGCAGATTGAAGCGTTTGGTGTGCAATTAGAAAACATCATCAAGGAAGCTGAAGGTGTTAAAAAAGAAGCTGTATTTGCAGACCGTATTGTTGGGAAGCCATATTTGCTTATTGATATTGATAGAGAAAAAATTGCACGTTATGGAATTTCAATACAAGATGTTCAAGATGTATTAAAAGTAGCAGTTGGTGGTATGGTATTAACTCAAACGGTTGAGGGTCGAGAGCGATATGGTGTTCGAGTACGATACCCAAGAGAATTACGTGCAAACCCAACCGACTTACAACAGATTTATGTGCCAGTTGAAAAAGGCAGTCCTGTGCCATTAAGCGAATTGGCAACAATAAAATATGAACAAGGTCCACAAGTTATTAAAAGTGAAGATACCTTTTTGGTAGGTTATGTCTTGTTTGATAAATTAGATGGCTTTGCAGAAGTAAGCGTTGTTGAAAATGCACAAGCATTGATTCAAGAAAAGATAGATTCTGGTGAATTGATAGTTCCAAAAGGAATCAACTATGCATTCACAGGAACGTATGAAAATCAGTTACGAGCAGAAAAAACCTTATCGGTTGTTGTACCGTTAGCATTGGCAATCATTTTCTTAATTCTGTATTTCCAGTTCCGTTCGATAGGTACGTCCTTAATGGTATTCACAGGTATCGCAGTAGCGTTTGCAGGTGGTTTTATAATGATTTGGCTCTATGGTCAAGATTGGTTTTTAAACTTCAATTTCTTTGGTGAAAACCTACGCGATTTATTCCAAATGCACCCAATCAACTTAAGTGTAGCGGTTTGGGTTGGGTTTATTGCACTCTTCGGTATAGCAACCGATGATGGTGTAGTAATGGCAACTTATTTAACCCAAACATTCGATAGAAACACACCAGAGAATAAAAAGGAAATTAGAGCATCCATAGTGGAAGCAGGTAAAAAACGAATCAGACCGTGTTTAATGACTACAGCTACAACCATTTTAGCATTATTACCAGTATTAACCTCTACAGGTCGAGGAAGTGATATAATGATACCTATGGCAATACCAAGTTTTGGTGGAATGCTTATAGCCTTAATCACTTTGTTTGTTGTACCAGTATTATTTAGCTGGAAAGCCGAAATTCAACTTAAAAGAACTGTAAAATGAAACAGATAAAATCACATATAAAAACAGTCGTTATTCTTTGTTCGTTATTCTTTGTTCTCAAAGGAAATGCACAACAATTAGAAGTGCTCATAGATGAAGCCTTAACAAACAATCCAGAAATTCAAAAGTTCGAGTTACAGTACAAGAGAGTTTCAGAAAAAGTAAACGAGGTCAACACCATTCCTAATACCGAATTTGGTGTTGGTTATTTTGTAAGTGAGCCGGAAACCAGAACAGGAGCACAACGTTTTAAAGTATCTGCTAAACAAATGTTACCGTGGTTCGGTACCATTACATCGAGAGAAGACTATGTGAGTTCATTGGCAGATGCTAAATACGAGGACATTGTTATCGCAAAGCGAAAGTTGATGGCTTCGGTATCACAATCCTATTATAATCTATACGCCAACAAAGCAAAGCAAGAGGTTTTAGCTGAAAACATCAAACTATTAGAAACTTACGAAACATTAGCACTAACATCTGTTGAAGTTGGTAAGGCATCAGCAGTAGATGTATTACGATTACAGATGCGTCAAAACGAAATGCAACAACTAAAAGATGTTTTAAGTCAACAATTTTTAGCAGAACAAACTAACTTCAATAATCTATTAAATAGAGAAAATGATGTTAACGTGAATGTGGTAGATAGTTTAATGATACCTTCAGAAGACTTTGATATTAATTCTGAAAATTTAGCATTACATCCTGAATTGCTGAAATATGATAAACTCTATCAATCCATAGAGCAATCAGAATTATTAAATCAAAAAGAAAGTAGTCCAATGATTGGATTTGGCTTGGATTATATAAACGTAGAAAAACGTCCAGATATGGATTTTAGTGACAACGGTAAGGATATTGTAATGCCAATGGTTTCAGTTTCTATCCCAATTTTCAATAAAAAATATAAATCGCAAACCAAGCAAAACGAATTGCAACAGCAAGAAATAACAGCTCAAAAACAGGAACGTTTAAATGCATTGGAAACGCTTTTAGACAAAGCGAATAACGAACGCATTTCTGCAAGAATAAGTTATGCTACCCAAACCAAAAACCTAAAGCAGGCCAAAGATGCAGAAGATATTTTAATCAAAAGCTATGAAACAGGAACGATTGATTTTAATGATGTTTTGGATATTCAAGAGTTGCAGTTAAAATTTCAAATGAACCAAATAGAATCTGTGAAGACCTACTATGTGCAAAGTACAATCATTAATTATTTAATTCAGTAAACAATGAAAACATTTAACACAATATTTCTCTTGTTTCTAACTTCAATGGCATTTGCCCAAGTTGGTACAAATGGTGAAGATAGAAAAGAAGAAGGCCGAAACATACAAGAGTATAACCTTACTATAAAAGAAAATGAAATAACCCTTGCAGGTGTAACTGTAAACGGAATGACAATTAATGGTGGGATTCCTGGTCCTACTTTAGATTTTAATGAAGGTGACCTCGCTATTATTAATGTAACCAATAAAATGGATGAAGAAACATCTGTACATTGGCACGGTTTAATACTTCCTAATTTTTATGATGGTGTTCCTTATTTAACAACACCACCTATAAAACCAAATACTACATTTCAGTATAAAATACCTATCAACCAATCTGGTACATATTGGTATCATTCCCACACGATGTTGCAAGAGCAAAAAGGGGTTTATGGCTCAATAGTTATTAAGCCTAAAGAAAAGACCTTGGACTATGATAAGGATTTAGTTGTAGTCCTTTCCGATTGGACAAATGAAAAACCAATGAACGTATTGCGTAACCTTAAAAGAGGAAACGAGTGGTATCAAGTTAAAAAAGGTACAGCAGTTCCATTAAGCAGAGTTATAAAAGAAGGTGCATTAGGTGCGCAATTTAAGTTTTGGCGCGATAGAATGGAAGGCGCAGATATTGCAGATATTTATTACCCTGCATTTCTTTCTAATGGTAAAAAACTTGCAGAATATCCAAAGTTTAAACCTGGAGAAAAAGTAAGACTTCGGTTTATCAACGCCTCTGCCTCAACTTATTATTGGATGGATTTTGGAGCAGGTAATGCTACAATCGTTTCAAGTGATGGTGTCGATGTCACACCAGTCAATAAAAGTAGGTTTCTCTTTGGTATAGCAGAAACCTATGATGTCATAGTTACGATACCAAACGGTACATTAGAAGTAACTGCAACCGCACAAGATGGGTCGGGCTACACATCAATTCGTTTGGGTACTGGAAAACTTTTTCCTGCAACTGTAATAGATAGACCAGACAAAGTAGCAATGATGAAGCAAATGGCAAAAATGGATATGAAAATGGGAGCACCTGCAATGGCAGGTAATCAAAAGAAAAATACACCTAAAGCTTTAATGGAAAAGTATGGAATGAAGATGGATATGAAAGACGGCAGCATGAAAATGGAGATGAACAATATGATGTCGATGAAAGATGGTAAGATGAATGACCAAATGGATATGAAGATGAATGAAAAGGATAAGATGGAAATGAAAAAAGACTCAATACCTATGAAACATGACATGTTTATGATGCAAAAAGATTGGACTTCGTTTGATTATGATGCACGTAAAACATATTTCAACTATGACTTTTTAGAGGCAAAAGAAAATACTACTTATAAGTCCGACATACCTATAAATGATATTTTACTTAATCTAACTGGTAATATGCAACGCTATGTATGGAGTATAAATGGTGTGCCATTATCCGAAACCGATAAAATTAAAATAAAAAGTGGAGAGGTTACAAGAATAACCTTAAATAACTTAACAATGATGCACCACCCAATGCATCTTCACGGTCACTATTTCAGGGTTATTAATGAAAACGGAGAACGCTCGCCATTAAAACATACGGTTAATGTGCCACCAATGCAAAAAGTAGTTATTGAATTTTATAACGAAGAATATGGCGATTGGTTTTTTCATTGTCACGTATTATATCATATGATGGGTGGTATGGCAAGAGTATTTAGTTATGACACACCACGAGATGAAAGGATGGAAGCATATCCAGTTCAAAAACTCATCAATGAAACTGATCATTATTATTCTTGGGGAAGTGCTCGTGCAGGTTCAAATTTCACAGAATTAAACCTTATGTCCAGTAATATTAGAAATGAATTTAGTTTAAGAACCGAATTGGATTATAATAAAAATCTTGAAGCAGAAGTAAATTATAACCGATACTTAAATGATTGGGTACGTGTTTATGCAGGTTTAAACACCGAAACATCAACACCAGATTCTTATGACACGTTTAATACCGTAGGATTAGTTGGCGTTAAATATTTCACACCATATAGATTTAATGTAGATGTGAGTATGGACCATCAACTGCGTCCTAGAATTCGCTTAGATAGAGAGCTTCTACTTTTTCCAAGATTTTTTATAGAAGGCGAATATGAATATAGAGCTGACTTTGGTTGGGTCAATAATTTGGAGAATAATAATTCATACGATGGCGAAACCCAATGGTTGGTTGGAGCCTCTTATATTTTATCACGAAATTTTTCAATTCAAGGAAACTATAACAACCGATATGGTTGGGGTGGCGGACTTTTGGTAAGATTTTAATTATAAAAGTAAACAATGAAACATAAATATCACATACACGGAATGACTTGCAACGGTTGTCGCAGTCACGTTGAGGAAACACTCTATAAAGTAGTAGGCGTTTCAAAAGCAACAGTCAATTTAGAAAAGGCAGAAGCTACAATCGAAATGGAATCGCATATTCCTATAGAAACATTTCAAGAAGCCTTAAAAAATGAAGGTGGGAGATACAGTATTCATAAACAAGGTGAACAGCATCACCATTTAGAAGATAAAAAGGAAAAACAACCAAAAGCAAAAGGCACAGGTACATTTTATTGTCCTATGCATTGCGAAGGCGATAAAACTTATGATGAACCAGGCGATTGTCCTGTTTGCGGAATGGATTTGGTGGAAGAACAAAATCTATCCACATCAACAGCAGAACAATGGACGTGTCCTATGCATCCAGAAATTGTCAAAGACGAAGCAGGTTCGTGTCCTATTTGTGGGATGGATTTAGTACCAATGCAACCAGATGTTTCAGCAGAAGAAAAGACCTATAAAAAATTATTGAAGAAGTTTTGGATTGCAACTGCATTCACATTACCAATTTTTATAATTGCAATGAGCGAAATGCTCAATAACAATCCATTGTACGATATAATGGAACAAAAAAATTGGAATTGGATTCAATTTGCATTATCCATTCCAGTTGTCTTTTACGCTACGTGGATGTTCTTTGAGCGTGCTTATAGAAGCATAAAAACGTGGAATCTCAATATGTTTACACTCATTGGAATCGGTGCAGGTGTGGCTTGGTTATTTAGTGTATTTGGGATGTTGTTTCCAGATGTATTTCCTGAACAATTTAAAACTGAATCAGGTGCAGTTCACGTCTATTTTGAAGCAGCAACAGTTATTCTAACGTTAGTGCTTTTAGGTCAGTTGTTAGAAGCTCGTGCGCATAGTAAAACCAATTCGGCAGTAAAAGAGTTACTAAAGTTAGCACCTAATAAAGCCATAAAAATAGTAGATGGTGAAGAAATTGAAGTCAGTATTGACGAGATAGAATTAAATGATATTCTAAAAGTGAAACCAGGAGATAAAATTCCTGTGGATGGTGTGATAACTGAAGGCGAAACAACTATTGACGAATCTATGATTACAGGAGAACCTATTCCTGTAAACAAATCTCAAGAAGATAAAGTAAGTAGCGGAACAATTAATGGTAATCAATCCTTTTTAATGAAAGCCGAAAAGGTAGGAAGTGACACGCTATTATCGCAAATCATTCATATGGTTAATGATGCCAGTAGAAGTCGCGCACCTATTCAAAATTTAGCAGATAAAGTTTCAGGTTATTTTGTGCCAGTTGTAGTTCTTATTTCTATTATCACTTTTATTATATGGTCAATTTGGGGACCAGAACCAGTTTATGTGTATGCGTTTGTAAATGCGATTGCAGTACTAATCATTGCGTGTCCTTGTGCTTTAGGTTTAGCAACACCAATGTCTGTAATGGTTGGTGTGGGTAAAGGTGCTCAAAATGGTGTATTGATTAAAAATGCTGAAGCTCTTGAAAAAATGGATAAGGTAAATACGCTTATCGTTGACAAGACAGGAACAATTACCGAAGGAAAGCCAACAGTTGAAACCGTTGGTGCTTTTAATGATGCTTTAAGCGAAAAAGAAGTGCTACAATACATCGTGTCATTAAATACCAATAGCGAACATCCTTTAGCAGAAGCGACAGTTAAATATGGCAAAGAACACAACGCAGAAATTTTAAAGTCCAAAGATTTTAGTGCAGTCACAGGAAAAGGTGTTGAAGCGACCATAAAAGATAAAAAAGTAGCATTAGGTAATCCTAAAATGATGGAATATGCCAAAGCAGATATTATCTCTAAAATGAAAGACGAAGCTAAATCTTACCAAAAACAGGGTAAAACAGTTTCTTATTTGTCAATAGATAAAACCGTAGTTGGATATGTAGTTATAGGCGATAAGATAAAAGAAACAAGTGCTAAAGCGATTAAAGCACTTCAAGATAAAGGGATAGATGTAATAATGCTAACAGGTGATAATCACGATACAGCACAAGCAGTAGCATCAGAACTAAATCTTGCAGATTTTAAAGCCAGTATGCTACCAGAAGACAAACTCAAAGAAGTAGAGAAACTACAAAAAAATGGAAAAGTAGTTGCTATGGCAGGTGATGGAATTAATGATGCACCAGCATTGGCAAAAAGTGATGTAGGTATTGCAATGGGAACAGGAACAGATGTAGCGATAGAAAGTGCTATGATAACTTTAGTAAAAGGCGATTTACACGGTATTGTAAAAGCAAAAAAATTGAGTAATGCTGTAATGAAGAACATTAAGCAAAACCTATTTTTTGCACTTATCTACAACACTTTAGGTGTACCTATTGCAGCAGGTGTGTTGTTTCCATTCTTCGGAATACTACTCTCGCCAATGATAGCAGCTTTAGCAATGAGTTTTAGTTCGGTTTCGGTAATAGGTAACGCACTACGATTAAGAACAATTAAAGTATAACTATAAAATCAAATAATTATGAAAAATCCAAAAGAACACTCAAACAAAGGAAATTACAAAACCTTCTTTATAATGTTGGCTTGCTCATTTGTAGCAATGTACATCACAATGTATTTAAACACCTATTCCATAGACCACGTATGGTTTAGTTTAACACGATTCTATATGACGTGTTTAGGAATTTCAACAATGGCAGTAATAATGTGGTTTTTTATGCGAAAAATGTATAATGATAAAAAGAAGAATATCGCCATACTCGCGGGTAGTTTTATTCTGTTTGTAGGTGCATTAGGGTTGGTAAGAACACAAGCACCAATTATTGGTGATGTCCTTTGGATGAAAGCAATGATACCACATCATTCTATCGCTATTTTAACAAGTGAAAGAGCAGATATTCAAGACCCAGAAGTTAAGAAATTAGCAGAAGACATTATAAAAGCACAACGTAAAGAAATAGGAGAAATGAAAGCAATGATAAAACGATTAGAGAATGAAAAATAATAAAATAGTCATATATATTGGCATACTCGTAGTAGGTGTGTTATTGGGTTGGTTGCTTTTTGGTGGTTCATCAAAAAAAGATACAGTACATAATCACGATACCATTTCAGAAACCAATCAAATGTGGACGTGTTCTATGCATCCACAAATTATGCAACCAGAATCAGGCGATTGTCCTATTTGTGGTATGGATTTAATT
>NZ_DCQO01000004.1:0-18051 GCF_002323495.1 Olleya sp. UBA1516 | reverse complement strand
ATAAATCTACAGATGTAGATGTTATACCTGCTGCTGTAATAGCAGAAGGATTTGGACAATCCGTGTTAAATATTGAAACATCGTCAAAAGCAAAACCGTCATCTTGACCTGATCCATCAGAAGCAAAAGCAAATCTAAAGATTACATTTGTCTGACCAACTAATCCATCTAATGCATGATTAACATTAATCCAACCATTAGACCCTGTACCATTACGACCAGTCCAACCTTCTTGTTGTCCTCCTGGACTACCGTTAATAGTTCCATCATTGTACCAGTTTGGGTCGCCTAAAGCGCCTACATTCTGCCAAGATGTTCCTCCATCTATTGAACTTTGGAATACAGCACCATCCCAACTAAATTCAGCCTCGTACCATATATTAAATGATACTGTTGGCGCAGTTAAAGAAGACAAGTCAAACACTGGACTCGTTACAAATGAATCGTCATTTGCGCTATAAACATCTGTTAAGTTAGTAACCCATGAGTTTGCACCTGAAGCTGCACTATTTATTACTACTGCAGCTGGTAGACCAAGTGCCCAAGTACCGTTATTGGTATTGTCGGCTACCCAACCACCATCACCTGCTTCAAAATCTTCTGAATAAGGGTAAGTTGTAATTTGTGAATTAGCTTGCCATCCTATAAATAATAGTAGCAAAGCTAAAATGAACGTAGTTTTTTTCATTAGTTTGAGAAATCGTTAGTTAATTTAATCACCTAAACTAAAAAAAAAACAACGTGAAAAACTGTTAAAAATGCTATTATAGACTAACTACTAATTTCATCGATAAAGCGTGTTAAAATAAGCAGTAAATGCCTACAACAACTAAGGTGCAGGGTTTGGAATTATGGCATGAATATTTTCTATCTGTTCCATTAATTCTTCATTTAATGTTAAATTTATAGAATTAATATTTTCTTTTAACTGAATTAAGCTTGAAGCACCTATAATATTACTAGTTACAAATGGTCGACGATTTACAAATGCTAACGACATTTGGGCTAATGACAGATTGTTTTGCTCGGCTAATTCTAAATATTTTTTTGTTGCTAGCGTAGATTGCTCACTACTATATCTTGCAAATCTTGGAAACAATTTTAATCTAGAATTATCTCCAGCAATAGCTTTTACATATTTTCCTGACAACACTCCAAATGCCATAGGAGAATACACTAATAAACCAATATTTTCTCTTAAAGATACCTCAGCCATATCTCCTTCGAAAACACGGTTTAAAAGCGAGTAAGCATTTTGGATGGTTACTGGTCTTGGCAAGTTATTATTTTTAGCCTCTTCTAGATAACGCATGGTTCCCCAAGCTTTCTCGTTGGACAATCCAATCTCTCTAATTTTTCCTTCTTTTTTCACTTGGTTTAAAGCTTCAAGAACTTCTTTAAAATTATCTATCCAAGGATCGTTTGGGTTATGCTTGTAGTCTCTAACTCCAAAGGTATTGGTTTGACGTTCTGGCCAATGTAATTGATACAGATCTATATAGTCTGTTTGTAATCTTTTTAACTCTAAATCTACAGCCTCTTTAATTGATTCTGCTGTAAAACCTGTTGTACGTATATGTGCTGTATAATCTCCTGTTCCTGCTATTTTTGAGGCAACAACTATATCTTCTCTTTTTTTATTTTTAAGCCATGTCCCAATAATCTTACTTGTTCTACCTGATGTTTCGGCTGTTGCTGGAACAGGATACAGCTCTGCTGTATCAATAAAATTAACACCTTGCTCCACTGCATAATCTAATTGTGCATGACCTTCGGCTTCGGTATTTTGATTTCCAAAAGTCATTGTGCCTAAACATATTTTACTGACTTTTATGTTTGTATTTGGAAGTGTTGTGTATTTCATCGATTTGATTGTTTAGCTTTTAAACAAATATAAAAAGACCTTTAATTATTGTTAGTAATTAAAGGTCAAATGTTTGTTAAGGTTTGCGTTAAGGATAGAAGTGGCATCCTTTTTTTGCTGCCATATATGGCAAAAAAAGATATAACGGATAGCCTGACCCTTGTGGTAATGCGCTTAAATTAATTATTTAACAGGTTGGTAATCTTGTCTAATTTTGGTGTTAAAATAACCTCGATACGACGGTTTTTAGCTTTACCTTCTGCTGTTGTATTTGGTGCAATTGGAGCAAACTCGCCACGACCTGCAGCTGTTAAGTTATCCGCTTTAATATTTGTATTTTCTTGTAGAATGGTTACAATTGCTGTGGCGCGTTTTGTTGACAAGTCCCAGTTGTTACTTATGTTTCCTTTTGGTGGATATGGTGCGTTATCTGTATGTCCTTCTATCAGTACTGAGATTTCTGGGTTGTCACCTAATACGGTTCCTAATTGTTGTACTGCCTTACGACCTTGTGTACCAACTGCCCAACTACCTGACTCAAAAAGCAATTTGTTTTCCATTGAGACGTATACTTTACCGTTGCGTTGCTCTACAGTTAGTCCTTTACCTTCAAAGTCTGTTAAGGCACTTGATATTGCATTTTTAAGTGCTGTCATCTCTGCTTCCTTGGATGCGATAATGCTTTCTAGATCTGCTACACGTTGCGAGCGTGCCTCCAACTCTTTTTTAAGCTGTGCTAGTCTCGCGTTTTCTGCAGCTAATGCCTGCTCTTTAGTTTCTAGTTGCGCTAATAACTCTCTGTTTTTTTGTGTGTTTGCAGCAATTGCAGAACTGCTATTAGCATCTAACGCGTCGTAAGAAGCCTTTAGGGCATCATATTTATTTTGTGCTACTGCATAATCTGTTTCTAGTTGGTCACGACGTTTTACTGCCTCGTCATATTTTGCTTGTAGTTGTGCTAAATCATTACTAGCTTTATTTTTAGCTTTTAACAAGTCATTGTTTTCATCTTTTAGGTTTCTGTTTTCTTTTTTTAAGGTTGCATATTTACCTTCTAACTCCTTATACACTTTTGGAGATACGCAACTGGTTGCTATAAGCACTAATAGGATTACTGAAATTCTGTTTTTCATTGTTATTATTTGGGATTATGATTCAATTTCGACTAAAATAGGACAATGGTCACTATGTTTAGCTTCTGGTAATATAACTGCTCTTTTTATTTTTTGTTGTAATGGTTGGCTAACCATTGCATAATCTAAACGCCAACCTTTGTTATTGGCTCTTGCATTTGCACGATAACTCCACCAAGAATACTCTTGACGCTCAGGGTTTAAGTATCTAAACGAGTCTATAAAACCTGAGTCTATAAAATCGCCTATCCACTCACGCTCTTCCGGTAAAAAACCAGAAACACCTTTCATTTTAGGATTGTGGATATCAATTTCTTCATGACATATGTTGTAGTCTCCACAAACTACTAAATTGGGTAACGTATCGGTTAATTTATTTAAATACTTTTGAATTAAATCCATGTAATCAAACTTATGCTCTAATCTTGCAGCATTGGTACCAGAAGGTAAATACATACTCATAATTGAAACATTGTCATAATCGACACGAAGATTACGTCCTTCAAAATCCATAGACTCTATTCCTGTACCATACTCTATATGATTAGGTTTTGTTTTACACAACACAGCAACACCACTATAGCCTTTTTTTTGAGCGCTAAACCAGTAGTTATAATGGTAACCAGCGTCTTTAAACAAATCTAAATCCAACTGTTCTTCCATTGCTTTTATCTCTTGCAAACAAATCACATCAGGATTGGCGCTTTGTAACCAATCTATAAATCCTTTGTTGATTGCTGCTCTAATTCCGTTAACGTTATATGAGATAATTTTCATGTGTATTAGTTTGTTGTTTTTGTTTATTACCTAACTTTTTATTCAGCTAGTTTTGCATTAAAAATATTTGTTTCTGCTAAATTAAATAATGCTTTACTTTTACAAGATGAATTACGCCATTTTTACTGAAAAAATATTAACAAAATAATCTAGTTATATTGGTGTTATAAATATAGATGAAATTAACCATTACCTGTTTTTTTATTTTCTTCGGAATTTTTGCGTTTGCGCAAGAACAAACTAATGGGTTAAACCGAAAAATTTTTGCTACTAGTAAAACCATCCAAATTGACAGTGTGAGTATTAACAACATTGGTTTTAAAATTGAAACAAAAGCAGGTACTGTTATAGACGCAAGTTATTATAAAGTAGACTTTGGAAAATCAACACTTACATTTTTAAAACCTATTACCACAGATTCTGTAATAATAAATTATCAAAGTTATCCTGAATTTTTAACCAAAACCTACAAACAGTTTGACAAAAGTGTTATAGTTGAAAACACAGACAACATAAACAAACTAGTCCAACTAACACAACCTAACACTAACAACAGCTACAAACCGTTTGATGGTTTAACAACCTCTGGAAGCATTAGTCGTGGTGTAACTATTGGTAATAATCAAAACTCGGTTTTAAACAGTGAGCTTGATTTACAAATAACAGGAAAACTAAACGATAACGTCTCGCTTCGTGCCAGCATACAAGACGCCAATATACCTTTACAAGAAACTGGTTACTCGCAACGTTTAGACGAATTTGACCAAGTCTTTTTAGAATTATTTTCTGACGATTGGGCTATTCGTGCTGGAGATATAGATTTAATTAATGACCAATCCTACTTTGCATCCTTTACAAAGCGCGTACAAGGATTACAAGTCAAAGCTAAATTTGGAGACGACGACCAACAGACTAACGTATTTGCATCTGGCGCTTTAGTGCGTGGTCAATTTACCAATTATCAATTTACTGCTCAAGAAGGTAACCAAGGTCCTTACAAACTGCAAGGTCCAAACGGAGAATTATTTGTACTAATTGTCTCTGGTAGCGAAACCGTTTATGTAAATGGTGTAGCATTAAAGCGTGGCGAAAACGAAGATTATATTATAGATTATAACGCAGGCGAAATTATTTTTAATGCCACTTACCCAATGACTTCCGAGATGAGAATTAGCATAGATTTTCAATACTCTGAAAGAAATTACTCTAGAATTGTAGCTTATGGTGGTGGAAATCATGAAAGCGAAAAACTAAAATTAGGCGTTTCAGTGTATTCTGAAAATGACTCAAAAAACAATCCTTTGCAACAAAACCTATCTCAAGAACAAGTGGCAATTTTAAGTAGCGCAGGAGACGACTCACAACAAATGGTTGCCTTGTCTGAAGTACCAGAAACCTACAATGAGAATAGGATTTTATATAAAAAAGAAGATTTTAATGGTGACACTATTTATGTGTTTTCCAACAATCCAGACGACACCTTATTTGGTGTTACGTTTACATTAGTTGGAGACAATCAAGGTGATTATATTTTATCTTCTAGCAATGCTATAAATAACATTTATCAATTTACGCCACCTATTGCAGGCGTAAAACAAGGTAATTACGCACCAATTGTACAATTAGTAGCGCCAACATTATTGCAAATAGCAACCGTAAACGGAGTTTATCAACCTACTAAAAAGACAAAAGTTGGTTTTGAAGTTGCTGCCAGTAAAAACGATCTAAACCTATTTTCTAGTCTAGACGATGCCAACAATAATGGCATAGCCACCAAATTAACAGTAGAGCAAAACGTAATAAAAAATGATAGCTTATGGAATGTAAATGCAGTTTTTGATGCAGATTATATTCAACAAGATTTTAAAACTATACAACGTCTGTATGCTCCAGAGTTTAATCGTGATTGGAATTTAAGCCAAGACAATTCAAACCTACTAAATGTCAACCTTGGCAACCAAGCATTAATAACTGCAGGATTACAAAGTTATCACTATAAAAAAGGTCAAATCAATTATAATTTTCAACATTTAAATTATTCCGAAAATTTTAATGGAAACAAACATAATATTAACGCCAATTTAAACATTGGCAATATACGATTAAACACAGCATCTAGTATATTAAAAGCAAATGGAACAACAAACTCCTCTAAGTTTTTCAGAACCTATAATAAAGCCATCTACAACTTAAAAAAACAATGGATTGGAACAGGATTTTCTGCAGAAGAAAACAAAGAACGTATTAACCAAACACAACAATTTACTAACTTAACACAACGTTTTACTGCCTATGAAGCTTTTACTGGTATTGGTGATAGTACAAATGTCTACGCAGAAGTTGGCTATAAATATCGTGTAAATGACAGTTTACGTATCGGTAAACTAGATCGTGTAAACAGCTCAAACACATATTATTTAGACACTAGATTACTTAAAAACGAAAAAACAAATCTGTCCTTATATGTTAATTACAGAACTTTAAAAAATGAAGACCAAGAGCAAGCAAACGAAAACTCGTTAAACTCTCGCCTATTATTTAATCAGCGTTTTTTAAAAAATGGTATTATTTGGAACACTGCTTTTGAAACTAATTCCGGAACCTTACCTCAACAAGATTTTACTTATGTGCAAGTCGAACCTGGTCAAGGTGCGTATACATGGATAGATTATAATGAAAACGGAATCCAAGAACTTGAAGAGTTTGAAATAGCACAATTCCAAGATCAAGGCGAATATATTAGAGTCCTTTTACCTAATCAAGTTTTTATTAAAACACATCAAAATAGGTTAAGTCAAACCCTTACCCTAAACCCTATTGATTGGGTAAACGCAGAGAGTAAAACCAAAAAAATATTCTCTAAGTTTTATAATCAAAGTAGTTATTTAATTGATCGAAAAATTATACGTGACGATGCTGATTTTGATTTAAATCCATTTAAGCAAGGCGAAGACAACCAACTAGGACTAACACTTAATTTTAGAAATGTCTTATTTTTTAATCGCGGAAAACAACGTTACACCACGTCTTACACCTATTTATGGAATAGTAGCGAAAACACATTAAGCTTCGGATTTATAGAGAACAATCTTAAAAGTCATCAGTTAAATTTTATACACAAAATTAAAAACAGTTGGTTAGTAACTGTTACTTCTGCATTGGAACAACAATTTAGCAATAGTGAAAATTTCAGCAGTAAAAACTTTGATATTGACACCAATAAATTCAATCCTAAATTATCCTATTTATTAAACGATAATGTACAGTTTGATGTGTTTTATCAATTTACAAACAAAGACAATACTATTAATAATTTAGAAACCTTGAAACAGCAAAAATACGGTCTGTCTTTTGCTTTTTCTCCTAAAGGAAATGCGCAAGTTGGCGCCATTTCTGGCGAATTTAATGTTTTTAATAACAATTTTGAAGGCAACGCTAACAGTCCAGTTGCTTTCCAAATGTTAGAAGGGTTACAACCCGGAAAAAACTTTACTTGGACTTTATTAGCACAAAAAAAACTAACCAAATTTTTAGATTTAAACCTAACATATTTTGGACGTAAGACCGAAACCAGCAAAACCATCCACACCGGAAATGTGCAACTAAAAGCTTATTTTTAGTAATATTTTATTTTTCGAACCAAAGCATAAAAAGGCTCTCCATTAACAATTTTTGTAATTTTTGTCCAATTACCTTTTTTATCAAACTTATATTTAAAATCTAATGTCTTTGTTACGTCATTATCTATAATAATGGTTCTAATTACATAATCTTCTTTATTGTAAAATGTCTTAATTATACTAAAAGTAGAATCATTAGTTGTTGTCTCTTTCTCGTAAGTTTTAAAGCCCTTATTGTTATAGTCATAGACTACTTTTATATAATTAGTGGTATCACTAATATTCGAATAATTTTTATACTCAATTAAATAATTTCTATCATCGTATTTATAAACCTGTTTTGATCGAATGTTATTAGTGGATGTGTTATAGTTTAGCTGCAGTATCATATTTCCTCTCTCATCATATCTAAATACACTAATATTCCTTTCTTTATTTTGAAATTTTGATTGAGCCTTCTTAGATTTTAGCTTGTTAAGTATATATTTTATATAGGTTCTAATTACTTTTCCTTCGTTATTAAGTTCATATAAAGTTGTGTAATCCTCTCCATCTTCATCTATTCTTCTACTTTCAATTACGTTATTATTTTCATCCCTAACCGAATACCAATGAACAAATTCATTAGGCTCTAAGCTATTATAATAACTCATAGCAATTGGTTTATTTAACTGGTTATAATGGTATTTAACCAACCAAAACTCATCATCCCAAGACACTTCTTTTTGCTCAATTAAATTATTTTTTTTATCATAAGAATAATAAAAAGTTCTTTCTACTTCTCCCGAGAAATCGTACCAAACCTCATTTTCTTTAAGTTCTTTTCTATTAAAATCTGTTTTGCAATTAATATAACCTACGCCTATATCTTTAAAAAAACTTTTCAGATTTCCCTTCTTATATCTTGCTATATCCATAAAACTATAATCTTGATATTCGGTATAATGTTTTGGCATTTTGGTTTTTAAAAACACAAACCTCTCATTAACCGACTTTGGACTTCCATAGATAGTATCCACGTTTTGCTGGCCAAACACTAGTGAAACAAAAAATAAGAGGATAAATTTTAAAATTAATTGCATAATTACTAAATCAGTCTATCAAAGATTATAAAACAATTTAATTTAAAAAAATGATATTTAGGGAACTCCTCTTAACAACGAGTAAAAGCTTATTTTTAAACCATTTGTAACTTTTGTTACCATAAGACACATCTAATTTTGTAAATTTGATTGTTATTATGAGCAAAATTCTAGCCATCACCTATTCACTTTTGATTCTCGTGCAGAGTTTCAACATAAACTTGGAAGATATTTCCAAGTTTAGTGCGTTGCTAGAGCATGCCGAATTCCATCAAGAAATGTATGGTGATACGTTTTTTGAGTTTTTAGCAGAACATTATGGAGACGCTAGAGATACGCATGATAACGAGCATAAAGAACATAAAGATCTTCCGTTTAAGGATAGCCATCATATGTGTACACATATTAACACCTCTTTTATAGGTATTGCAAACAACTTCGAGATTAACTACCAAGAGTTTATTGAAATCCCTTTTAACTTTCATTACAACGAAACGGAAACGGACTCTGTTAAAACTTCTATTTTTCAGCCACCCAGAGCTTCATAATTCAATTTAGATCTTAATCCTATTTACTTAAAATAGGCATTTTATTATTTCTTAATTTTCATGAATTATGTTAGAAAACATCATAAGATTCAGCTTAAAAAACAAGCTGATCATATTTCTATTTACAGCCTTTATTATAGGTTTTGGTATTTTTTCATTAACCAAAATACCTATTGGCGCAGTGCCAGACATTACCAATAACCAAGTACAAGTTATTACCACATCACGTAATTTATCTACGCAAGATGTGGAGCAATTTATAACTTATCCTGTGGAGCTAGAAATGGCTAATTTACCAGGCGTTGAAGAGATCCGTTCTGTTTCAAAATTTGGATTATCCGTAGTAACCATCGTTTTTAATGATGACATGGGAACCTTTTTACCAAGACAGCTTATTGCTGAAAAAATAAAATCGGCTTCCGAGAAAATACCAGAAGGTTTTGGCGCTCCAGAAATGGGACCAATAACGACTGGTTTGGGCGAAATTTACCAATACATTTTAGATGTAAAACCTGATTACAAAAACAAATACACAACAACAGATTTACGTACCATTCAAGATTGGATTGTCAAACGTCAATTATCAGGAATTCCGGGAGTGGTTGAAGTGAATACTTGGGGCGGATTTTTAAAGCAATACGAAGTTGCTATCAACCCAAACAAATTAACAGCAATGAATATTTCTATTGCAGAAATTTACCAGGCTTTAGAAAAAAACAACAGTGTGTCTGGTGGTGGTTATATCGAAAAAAATGACCAAGCCTTTTTTATTCGTGGCGAAGGTTTAGTAAGCTCTTTACAAGATATCGAGAACATAGTCGTTAAAAATGATGGCGCACCAATTTACATTAAAGATGTTGCTAATGTTGGTTTTGGAAGTGCAACACGCTTTGGAGCCATCACAGGAAATGGTGAAGGCGAAAAAGTATTAGGACAAATCATGATGCTTAAAGATGGTAACTCTAAAGAAGTTATTGACACTGTTAAGGATCGTGTCGCATCCATACAAAGTACATTACCAGAAGGCGTTTATATAAATGGCTTTTTAGAACGAAGCGAACTGATTGGAAAAACAACATTTACCGTTGCAGAAAACTTAATTCTAGGATCATTAATTGTCATTTTTGTGGTGGTTTTACTACTTGGTAATTGGCGTTCAGGCCTAGTAGTTGCTTCCGTTATACCGCTAAGTTTATTGTTTGCAATAATATTAATGCGTCAATTTGGTGTCGATGCCAACTTAATGAGTTTAGGCGCAATAGATTTTGGAATTATCATTGATGGCGCAGTTATTATTGTCGAGTTTATTGCGTTTCAAATTATGTCTAAAGCGTCGCATCTCTCAGAAATAAATAAAAACCAAAAACAAACCGAAATTGA
Source organism: Olleya sp. UBA1516 (assembly GCF_002323495.1). Taxonomy (NCBI): domain Bacteria; kingdom Pseudomonadati; phylum Bacteroidota; class Flavobacteriia; order Flavobacteriales; family Flavobacteriaceae; genus Olleya; species Olleya sp. UBA1516. Next base: position 7,647 of record NZ_DCQO01000004.1, on the reverse strand, counting down.
CCAAATAACACTAAAAAGCGCCTCAAAAATGATGAATTCCGCCATTTTTGGTCAACTAATAATCTTAATCGTGTTTATTCCAATCTTGTCTTTAAGTGGTATTGAAGGCAAAATGTTTAAACCTATGGCAATGACGTTTAGCTTTGCATTAATTGGCGCTATGATTTTGTGTTTAACGTATGTTCCCGTCGTGTCTTCCTTATTTTTAAAACCTAGTAAACAGTCTGCAAAAAACATTTCAGTTAGACTAATGAAATCAATAAATAAAGGCTACCAACCTATTATTAATTGGGCTTTGTCTAACAAAAGAATAGTAGTTGTATTATCTACTATTTTATTAGCCTCAAGTGTTTGGGTTTTTAGTAAAATGGGTGGCGAATTTGTACCCACTTTAGACGAAGGTGATTTTGTTATTCAACCTGTTTTAAAAACAGGAACTTCGCTTGGAAAAACGATAGAAATTACAACAAGAATTGAACAGATTCTATTAAAAAACTTCCCAGAAGTAGACCAAGTAGTCACACGTATTGGAGCTGCAGAAGTCCCAACTGACCCAATGTCTATGGAAGAAAGTGACGTGATTATTAAACTAAAACCTAAAAAAGAGTGGACCTCTGCAAAAAGTAAAGATGAATTAGCTGATAAATTTAAAGAAGCCTTAACTGTAATTCCAGGAATGGAAGTAGAATTTACGCAGCCTATAGAAATGCGATTTAACGAGCTGGTTACAGGTGTTCGTGCTGATGTAGCTATTAAAATTTTTGGAGAAAATTTAACCGTTTTGGCTAATAAAGCAGATGAAATTAAAAGACTAATTGAAAATGTAGAAGGTGCTGCAGATATTTCAGTAGAAAAAGTAGAAGGCTTACCACAAATGAGTGTGAAATTTAACCGAAGCAAAATAGCGCGTTACGGACTTAATATTTCCGACTTAAACGATGTGATCTCAATGGGATTTGCTGGTAAAACAGCAGGAAGTGTTTTTGAAGGTGAAAAACGTTTTGACTTAGTCCTTAGGCTTCAAGAAAATAACAGAAAAAACATTGAAAGTCTTCAAAACTTATATGTAGACACACCAAACGGAAACAAAATTCCGCTTAGCGAATTAGCAGAAATCAACTATACAACTGGTCCAGCACAAATATCTAGAGACGACACCAAACGTCGCATTGTGGTTGGTATTAACGTTAGAAACCGAGATTTACAATCTGTAGTAAACGACGTGCAACAAATAATTGATAGCAAACTAAAACTACCTGTTGGCTATACTATTACGTATGGCGGACAATTTGAGAACCTTCAAAGCGCAAAAGACCGTTTATTAGTGGCTGTTCCTGTAGCTTTAGTATTAATATTTATTCTGCTTTATTTTGCATTCAACTCGGTTAAAGAAGCACTAATTGTGTATTCTGCAATTCCATTATCTGCGGTTGGTGGTATCCTTTTATTATGGTTAAGAGATTTACCTTTTAGTATATCTGCAGGTGTTGGTTTTATTGCCCTATTTGGAATTGCAGTACTAAACGGAATTGTATTAATCGAGCATTTTAAAGCGCTTAAAGCGGAAGGCTTTAGCAATATAACCGATCGTATCAAAAAAGGAACATCAGAACGTTTACGACCAGTTTTACTTACAGCAGCAGCTGCAGCATTAGGTTTTTTACCTATGGCTATTTCTACAAATGCTGGAGCAGAAGTACAGCGTCCTTTAGCAACTGTTGTTATTGGCGGTTTGTTTACTGCAACTTTACTAACCTTAGTTGTTTTACCAGTTTTATACGCTTGGTTTGAAGAAAAAAATGCATTAAAAATGAAGAAAAAATCAATAGTTACAATCATTATTTTGTTTTTAACTTTTAGTATTCAAGCACAAAACAACCCTTTAACTATTAAACAGACTTTAGCTTTAGCTATTGAAAACAATGCGAATTTAAATGCTGAAAACTTAAAAATTGACCAATCCAATGCTTTAGTTGGTTCGGCTTTTACGTTTGATAAAACGAGTGTTTACTATAACTATGACGAAAGTAATTTAGCTGTAAACAATCAACCTCTTAAAGTTTTTGGAATCTCACAAGACTTTAAATTCCCAACGGTTTATTTTGCTGAAAAGAAAGTAAACGAATCTAAAGCTAGTTTGCAAGAAGCTAATTTCAGTTTGCAATTACAGCAATTAAAAAAACAAGTGTACGCCTATTACTATCAGTTAAGTTATGCTAAAAACAAAGCCAAAAACTATAAATATTTAGACAGTTTATATAAAGATTTTGCACAAAAAGCAAAACGTAGATTTGAGTTAGGCGAAACTAATTATCTAGAAATGATTACCGCACAATCCAAACAGAAACAATTGGAAACACTTTATAAACAATCGCTGCAAGAGGTGACTTTATACAACCAACAGCTTAAAAAGATAGTGCAAGTAGATTCTCTTACTATTGAAGACGGATTACTAAAAAAACTAGAAATAGAACAATTATCTGCTAATCAAAATGTTGGCTTATCGGTTTTTGATGCCACTATTAATTATCAAAAAGCACAAACTAAATTAGAAAAACAAAGCTTACTTCCTGATTTAAATGCGGAATATTTTCAAGGTACAAACAGCTCTCTAAACGACAATATTAAAGGCTATCAATTAGGTCTTAAAATCCCAATTTTATTTGGTGGTCAACGTTCAAAAATTAAAGCTTCAAAAATCGCACAAGATATTATTGCAGAACAAAAACAAGATTATCAAGTTAAATTAAATGCAGAATACCAATCGTTATTGGCAAAGCTTCAGCAGTATGAAGACGCTATTAATTATTATGAAACGCAAGGAAAAACCCTTTCCGAAGAAATTATAAAAACAGCAAACAGAACTTTTAAAGAAGGTGAAATCGATTTCTTTCAATACATCCAAAGTTTAGAAACAGCAAAAGACATTCAGCTTAGTTATTTAGAGCAATTAAATCAGTACAATCAAACCGTAATTACCATCAATCACTTAACACTATAAAGAGATGAACAAGATATATATCCTATTATTTTCACTGGTTTTAGCAGCCTGCGGAAATTCAGAAAAAACAACAGAACTAGTTCCTGAAACGGAAACACACAATGACGACATAACCATTACAAAAGCACAGTTTGAAGGTGAAAAAATGGTTTTTGGAACATTAAACGAATACGATTTTAACAACACCGTAAAAGTAAATGGAATGATTGATGTACCACCACACAACAAATCAAGCGTTTCTACTTTTAGTGGAGGTTATATCACCAAAACACCTTTACTAATTGGAGATAGCGTAAAAAAAGGACAACTTTTAGTCACCTTGGAAAATCCGGAATTTGTTGAGATTCAGCAAAACTACTTAGAGGTTTCAGAGCAATTAAATTACTTAAAATCTGAATACAACAGACAAAAAACATTGTTTGAAGAAAAAATTACTTCAGAAAAAAACTACTTAAAAGCTGAAAGCGCTTACAAAAGCAACCTTGCACATTATAACGGACTGCGTAAAAAATTACAAATGCTAAATATTAGTCCGAGTAGCGTGGAACAAGGACGTATTTCTTCCACTATAAATTTATATGCTCCAATATCTGGTCATGTTACAAAGGTTAACATCAGTAATGGGACCTATGTTTCGCCTAGCGATGTTATCATGGAAATTGTAGATATTGATCATATTCACTTAGAGTTATCAGTTTTTGAAAAAGACATTATGCAAATTAAAAAAGATCAAAAAATCTTGTTTAAAATCCCTGAAGCTTCGGACAAAACCTTTGAAGCGGAAGTGCATTTGGTAGGAACCACTATTGACGAGCAAACTAGACGTGTAAAAGTGCATGGACACGTAGACAACGACAAAGAAAACTTTATTGTTGGAATGTTTGTTGATGCGGATATTATTATTGACAGCACAAAAGGATTTGGCTTGCCAAAAGAAGCCATAATTGAAGTAGATAACGATTTTTTTGTTTTAATTTTAGATGAAGAACAAACAGGTAAATTTCATTTTAAAAAGTTTAAATTAGAACTTGGAAAACAAACGGAAGACTATATCGAAATTTTAAATTCTGAAGTTTTAAAGGATAAACAAATAGTGATTAAAGGCACAAATATGCTACTAAATAATGGCGAAGGAGGACACAGTCATTAACAAAAACCTTACAGCACACTACATGGAAAAACACACTAACGACGCACATAACCACAGCCATAATTTGATTTTTGGCAAAAAAACAGAGCTGTATTTTGCAATACTTTGCGGTGTTTTTTTAGTGACTGGTTTTACCATAGCAAAACTAACGGATTTACCAAATTGGACATCGCTCTCAAGTTATATAATTGCTTACTTTTTTGGTGGTTATTTTATAACAATTGAAGCTGGAGCAAAACTACCAAAAGGCCAATTTGATATCGATTTTTTAATGATTGCTGCTGCAATTGGAGCTGCTTACATTGGCAGTTGGGCAGAAGGCGCTTTGCTCCTTTTCTTATTTAGTTTAGGGCATGCACTAGAACATTATGCGATGAATAAGGCTAAAAAATCCATTGAAGCGTTAAGTGATTTATCTCCTAAAATAGCGTTGGTAAAAAATGGAAATCAGCTTATTGAAACACCAATTGAAAATTTAAAAATTGGAGATATAATCGTAGTAAAACCAAACACTAAAATTGCAGCAGATGGTGTAATTATATCGGGAAACAGCAGCATTAATCAAGCACCAATAACTGGAGAAAGTATGCCTGTTGACAAAACAGCAATCCCAACTTTAGACAAGCTACCTGAGTTTAAGCACATCGATAAAAAACACATTGCGTTTACAGGTACTATAAATGGAGATAGCACCATTGAAGTACACGTTTTAAAACTAAGTTACGACTCTACAGTCGCGCGATTAATTAAAATGGTGAGTGAGGTAGAAACCCAAAAATCGCCAACACAACGTTTAACCAAAAAGTTTGAAAAATGGTATGTGCCAATAGTAATTATTGTGGTTGTTTTATTATGCTTTGCCTACCTAATTATAAACGAAACGTTTAGCGAAAGTTTGTACAGAGCTATAACTGTTTTGGTAGCAGCAAGTCCTTGTGCTTTGGCAATATCTACACCAAGTGCAGTCCTTAGCGGAATTGCAAGAGCAGCACAAAAAGGCGTTTTAATAAAAGGCGGAAAAGCATTAGAAGATTTAGGAAGTATTACCACAATTGCATTTGACAAAACGGGAACCTTAACCGAAGGAAAACCAAAATTAACCAATGTGATTGCTTTAAATAATTTTGACAAAAATGAATTTCTACAAATTGTTTTAGAGGTTGAAAGTTTAAGTAATCATCCACTAGCAAAAGCAATAGCAAAGGATATTGAAAAGCTACATAATATCCATTTTAAAGGCGTTGCTAAAAATATTGAAGCCATACAAGGAAAAGGAGTTACAGCCTCTTACAACCATGACAAAGTGTTTATTGGTAATCTAAAATTAATGAAAGACGAAGGCATTATTGTTAAAGACACTGTAATCACAACAATGGATGGTCTTTTACAACATGGTCATACCGTTATGTTAGTTGCTTTAAAAAATGAAATAATAGGTATAATTAGCGTTATGGATACGCCAAGACAAACAGCAGAAAGCACATTAAAAAGGCTAAAAGCAATTGGCATAAAACGCATGATTATGCTAACTGGAGACCATCAAAATGTGGGTGATGCCATTGCAAATCAAATAGGATTAACTGAAGCAAAAGGAAATTTATTACCAGAAGATAAAGTAAAAGCTATTAAAGATTTATTAGCAACAGACGGAAAAATTGCTATGGTTGGAGATGGTGTAAATGATGCTCCAGCAATGGCTTTAAGCACTGTAAGTGTTGCTATGGGAGCAGCAGGAAGCGATGTGGCTTTAGAAACCGCAGACGTCGCTTTAATGTCTGACAAAATAGAAAACTTACCTTTTGTTATTGGATTAAGCAGAGCGTCTAAACGCATTATAAAAGAAAACATTTTTATAAGTTTAGGTGTTGTGGCTATACTTGTTCCTGTTACAATTTTAGGATTAACTAATATTGGATTAGCTGTATTATTTCATGAAGGATCAACCATAGTCGTTGTTTTAAATGCTTTACGCTTATTGGCTTATAAGGAAGATTAATAATACTATTCTTATTTACGCAACCTTTTATTACATTTACCATCTACTAATGGTATGGCTTTTGATAAGTTATACGCTTTAATTAATCAATCTTATTTATGAAAAAAACACATTTATTATTCGTTTTATTATTGACTTCTTTTTATGGATTTTCTCAAGAAGACATTGAAACAACTACAAAAAAAAATGAAATTTCATCAAATTTATTTGACTTAGTAGTCGCAGGATCATTTAACGTTAATTACGAACGTTATTTAGAAAAAAATCAGTCACTTTATATTGGAGCAACGTTTTTTGACACTTATGCTTACTATGATACTGGATATATAAAAGACTCTGATGCTATAAGTCTTAAAGCAGCATATGTTATCTATTTTTCAAAGAAAAAAGATCATGCTGGTTTTTACTTTTATCCTCAAGCCAAACTTAGAATAGGAACTGTAACTGTAGAGGATTATTACTATTACGACTATATTAGTGACACTAATGTAGAAGAAGAATATACGTATGATGTAGACGGTTTTTCTTTAGGCTTTGGTATTGGTCATAAATGGGTATTTAATGACACTTTTACGTTAGGAATTAACGGAGAAATAGCAAGAAATCTTGGTAGCATTGATGATGATTACTTAGATAATGTCGAGCCAAGATTTGGAATTAATTTTGGAATTAGATTCTAAAATTTAAATAATTAAATAAAAAAGCCCAAACTGATTAGTTTGGGCTTTTTTTATAAATTCCTGTTATAATACTTTACATCTTCATTAACCACTCTTTCACATCAACTTCTTTTTTGATGATGTCTTTAAGCTCTGAGATGGCAACACGTTTTTGCTCCATAGTATCTCTATGTCTTATAGTAACTGTATTAGTTTCTATAGTTTCATGATCTACTGTAATACAAAATGGTGTACCATTAGCATCTTGACGTCTGTAACGCTTACCAACCGCATCTTTTTCGTCATAAAACACATTAAAATCCCATTTAAGATCTTCAATAATTTGCTTAGCTATTTCTGGTAAACCGTCTTTTTTAACTAGCGGGAAAACAGCTGCTTTTACAGGTGCTAATACTGCTGGTAATTTTAAAACTGTTCTAACACTTCCATCCTCTAAAGTCTCGTCCATTAAAGAGTTTGAAAACACAGCTAAAAACATTCTGTCTAAACCAATAGATGTTTCTAAAACGTAAGGTGTATAACTTGCGTTATCTTCATGGTCAAAATACTGAAGTTTTTTTCCTGAAAACTCTTCATGCTGTTTTAAATCAAAATCTGTACGCGAGTGGATGCCTTCTAATTCTTTAAAACCAAATGGGAATTTAAACTCAATATCTGTTGCAGCATCTGCGTAATGTGCTAATTTTTCATGGTCATGAAAACGGTAGTTGTCTTCGCCTAAACCTAAAGATTTATGCCATTTCAATCTAGTTTCTTTCCAGTAATCAAACCATTCTTTTTGTGTGCCTGGTTTAATAAAAAATTGCATTTCCATTTGTTC
>NZ_DCQO01000015.1:0-30705 GCF_002323495.1 Olleya sp. UBA1516 | reverse complement strand
GATTATAGTTAAATAATTTGGCAAGAATTTAATTAAGCTTATATTTGCAACTCTTTTTTCGGGGTGTAGCGTAGCCCGGTTATCGCGCCACGTTTGGGACGTGGAGGCCGCAGGTTCGAATCCTGCCACCCCGACCAAAAAAAAGCTTCAGTTTTACTGAAGCTTTTTTTTATTCTAATCTTATATAATTCTCTGAATATATTCTTGAGCCATTCTCGTCCAATTCTACTTGGCTAAATCTATTTTTTGAAAGGATTAGTTCGTATTCAAAGGTTTTTCGAAGTTTCATTATATTATCCATAGTTAATGATCCATATTCAACATGTTCAGTTAGAATATTATCATTAATGTTGTATTTACCAAAAGCAAACCATTCGGTTGAATCTGCAGGTCTTTTTTTACTCCACATAAATTTTCCATCGGTAAACAATTTAATTTGTTTTTGATTGGCATTGGAGATTGTGGAATCTTTGATTTTATCGTTGACATAGTTATAGAAACTTACTAATTGCCATGCGCCTTGAAGATTTTTACTTTTATTGTCTGTTTTAATTTCTGTAAAATCTTTTTTGCTGGTTTCGCGGTTAATGTCACTGTTATTATTACAAGAAAATAATAGTAGCAGAATTACTGAAAGTAGTATTGTGTTTTTCATAATTCGTGAATTAAGTTGTTGATCTACTGCAATTTACGAAAAAAAATTATGAAAACTTTTTTGTTAGTACATAATATATTTAAACCTTATTAAAACCATTTGAAAAAGAAACCAGAAATTAATACTGCCACGACAAGTATAAGTAATATTATTACTACAAAGCCACTTGTTAATTTAGTTGTTTTATCTTTTTGTAAAATGTAATCTTTTCTATCTTCGTTTTTATCTTTTATTAAACTCATATTTTAGTTTTATTTGTTAATGTATACTGTTTTTGTGTTTACAAATTCTAATATTCCTTCTTTTGACAATTCTCTACCATAACCTGAGGCTTTTGTTCCGCCGAAAGGCAATCTAGGATCAGATTTTACCATTTCGTTTATAAATAAAGCACCATCAGGGATTTGACTGATATTATCATAAATGCCATCAATATCATTTGTGAAAATCATTGTACCCAAACCGAATCTAGAATTTTTAGCTAGCTGTAAAGCATCTTGTTTATCCTTAGCTTTAATGATTGCTGCTACAGGTCCAAAAGTTTCTTCATCAAAAACTGGCATTCCAGGCGTAACATTAGTAATTATAGTTTGTTGATATTTTGCTTTTTCTCTGGTATTACCATAGTGCACAGTTGCGCCTTTTTTTAATGACTCGGTTACTTGTTTTTCTAATTCTTCAGCTAAATCTTCTCTTGCCATGACGCTCATATAGGTGTCTTTGTCTTCAGGTTTTCCATATTTTAAAGCGGTTACCTTTTTAGTGAATTGCTCTAAAAAAGTGTCGTAAATTTTTTCTGTAACAATAAACCGTTTCGCAGCAATACAACTTTGACCATTATTTTGCATTCTGGCGCTAACCATTGTGCCTAAATATTTATCTAAATCTGCGTCATCTAATACAACACAAGCATTATTACCACCTAATTCTAATACCGTTTTTTTAAGGCTTTTTCCAGCAATGGCTGCTATACTTTTTCCAGCTTTTTCGCTACCAGTAAGTGTCACTGCTTTTACTATATCATTTTGGATTACCGCTTCTAAATCCTTGTGGTTAATTAGTAAAGCTTGAAAACATCCTTCAGGATAACCTGCATCGATAAATAATTTTTGTATGGCAATTGCTGTACCTGTTGAATTTGATGCATGTTTTAAAAGACCCACATTACCAGCTGTCAATGTTGGAACAGCAAATCTAAAAACTTGCCAAAAGGGATAATTCCAAGGCATTATGGCTAGTATTGTACCTAAGGGATCGTAGCTTATAAAACTTTCTGAAGCTTCAGTTTTAATGATTTGATCAGATAAAAAGTTGTCTGCATTAGCAATGTAAAAATCACAAAGGACAGCACATTTTTCAATTTCGGCAATACCTTGTGCTATAGGTTTTCCCATTTCGGTTGCCATTAATGTGGCATAATTTTCTTTGTTTTCTTCTAATAGATTAGCTAAGTTTTTTAATAATTTGGTTCTGTAAGGAATTTCGGTTTGGCTCCAAGTTTCAAACGTTGTGTTTGAAACAGTTAGGATGTTAGAAATTTCTTCTGGTGTGTGATAATTATATTTATTAATTACGTCACCTGTATGCGGATTAGCTGTGATTATTTGCTTTTTCATTGGTTTTATTTTTTGTTAAAATTATAAATAATCCATAGTAATGTCTGATTTAAATCTTATTTTAACATAGATTTATCAATTTATTTAAAGTTTTATTAAGAATAATTAAACGCTTATATTTTATCTTTGTTTCAGGCTGATACAAACTATCAGTATAAATATTAACCATAAAAAAAAATAAAATGAGCAAGAACACAAATACAGCGTTAGGACTATTATTAGGAGGAGCAATTGGAGCAACTTTAGGAATATTATTTGCACCAGATAAAGGTGTAAATACAAGAAAAAAACTTAAGGACGACGCAATTGCTACTAAGGATAAATTAGCAGATAGTGCCTTACATTTAAAGGATCAAGTAGCTAGTACTATAACGTCACAAAAACATAGTTTAGATTCTCAGTTAGAAACTGTAATTTCTGATGCAAGTTATAAAGCAGACGATGTAATTACTACGTTAGAAAGTAAATTAAAAGATTTAAAAGCGAAGAATAAAAAACTTCAAAAATAGATGACTGTTTTTGAATCCATACAAGATACCTCGAATCAAGCGATTGATAAAGGTGAAGAATATTTAAAAAAATCCCATGAGTATTACAAGCTAAAGGTTTTTCAGCAATTGACAATGTCAATTAGTTTAGTTTTAAAATCATTATTAATTGGTGGATTAATACTTATAGGATTTGTTTTTGTAGCGGTTGCTGGAGCAATTGCTATAGGTAACATGTTAGATAGTTTTTCACTTGGCTTTTTAATTGTTGGTCTTATTTTTATGTTATTTTCTGCAGTTATTTATTTAATAAGAAAACAGATTAACAGTAAGGTTATTCAATCACTGTCAAAAACATTTTTTGAATAATGATGAAACAATATAAAACAGAACACGATTTAGAGAATGACCTTAAAAGACTTAGTCTTGAAAAGCAAATTGCATGGGAAGAATTAAAATCTATTAAAGGAGACTTTAAAGAAGCTGTGCAACCTCCAAATTGGTTACAAACAGGTTATAAAATGTTTACAAAATTTGGAATGATGATGTTATTCAAAAAAATAATAAAATAATCTAACCATTAAAAATCAACCAATGACCATATTTGAATCCATAAGAAAAGACCATGATACCCAAAGGGAATTACTAGATCAGTTAGTAAAAACTACAGGAGATAGTAAACAACGAGATAAGATTTATAAGCAGTTAAAAAATGAATTAAATATTCATGCAGAAGCGGAAGAACGTCATTTTTACAAACCACTTATAACTAATGACATGATGCAGGAAAAAGCTAGACATGGTATTGCGGAACATCACGAAATTGACGAATTATTAGAGCAATTGGATGATACGGAATATAGCTCTTCAGCTTGGCTTAAAATAGCTAAAGATCTTAAAGAAAAAGTAGAGCATCATCTAGAAGATGAAGAACACAAGTTTTTTCAGTTGGCAGGAAAAGTTTTTAATGACACCCAAAAAACAGCGTTAGCAAAAGATTATAGATCGTATATGGATACCAATTTATAGATTTATAAGTGAAAGCTTTACATACAGATATTTACAATCAAATTCTTTTACAACCAGAACAGGTTATAGAAGAATTTGATTTGGTTTATACCAATCCTTCTCATTTAAAGATAATTAGAGAACGCTTAGATGATGACTTTATTTTTAAACTTAAAAATAGAGTAATCAAGGAGGAAAATGAAATAAACAGAATTAAACAGTTGGTCATTCCTCCAGCATGGAATAATGTAAAGATTTCTCAGTTAGAAAATGGTCACTTACAAGTGGTAGGTCGTGATGCTAAAAATAGAAAACAATATAGGTACCATCCTAAATGGAATAAAATTAGAAATCAAACCAAATTTTATAAAATGTATCTTTTTGGGCAACAGTTACCTAACATAAGAGCACAAGTAGAGGTTGATTTGGACCAAACCACATGGACGCAAAGCAAAGTATTAGCATTGATTGTAAGATTAATGGAAGAAACACATATACGGATTGGTAACACACAATATGCTAAACGTAATGAAACCTATGGTCTTACCACATTAAGGTCTAAACATGTAAATACTTTTAAGGATAAAATTCAGTTTGAATTTGTTGGTAAAAAAGGTAAAGCACACAAAGTTTCTATTAGAAATAAAAAGCTAATAAAATTAGTTAATAAATGTGAAGAAATTCCTGGTTGGGAGTTGTTTCAGTATTACGATGCTATTGGGGAAAAACAAAAGGTTGATAGTACTATGTTAAATAAGTATTTACAGGATTTAAGTGGGACGCTTTTTACTGCAAAAGATTTTAGAACATGGGCTGCAAGTATAATTTGTTTTGAAACCTTAAAGGAATTAGGATACACAGAAGATCCAAAATTAAATAAGGAACATATTTTACACGCTATGGATGTTACATCTAGTCAATTAGGAAATACAAGAAATGTGTGTCGTAAATATTATATACATCCTGCAATTATTAAAAATTACGAAGAAGGTACCATTGTTAATTATTTTGAATCTCCTAAAAAAAAGAAGCAAATACCAGATCACTTCACACCCATGGAAAGCGCTTTAATGCGACTTTTAAAATCATATCAGCCAGAATTTTAATTGGGATTTCTTAATAACGTCTTAAATAGCAGTGTGCTTATGTTAAGTGCAGTTAAAGTCTTTGTAAATGCGTGTTAAACAGTATTATATAAGGTTGCATAAATTGTAAATTTGAATAATATTTAAAACAATTAATTATGCGCTGGACTATCTTTTTTATAATTCTTGCATTTATATCAGCTATTTTTGGTTTTGGTGACCTAGCAGGAAACTTAGCGTTTGTGGCTAAGCTGTGTTTTTTTGTATTTGTAGCTTTGTTTATTGGTACAGTTTACAAGTTTATATCAGAACATTAAAACCTTTTAAATTAACTATTAGTACCTAAAAGCTGTCTTACTTGAGATGGTGTTTCAATTTTATAAAATTTATCTTCAATTACTAATATAGAATTAGCAAGTACTTCTGGATTGTTTTGTATTACTTTAATCCAATCCTCATCCGTTAATACCGCTTTATTATCATAATTTTTAGTAAAATCTGGATGCTCCTTATTTATTAATTCAGCTACAGCTATATTTAATTTAGCAGCAATTTCTAACCATTGAGTGTCAGAAACTTTAGTTTTTGAAACATCAATTGTTAACGTTTTTTTTACACTATCTTGGATATATGCTAATGTTTGTTTGTCTACATTAGAGTTAGAATTATAGTAAAACGTATTTTTATTAGTGTTGGTCGCTATCACACCCATTGGTTTTTAAAATTAAATTAGAGTTTCAAGTTAGAATATTTCAAATAAAGTTTTCTTAAAAAAAAGAAAAAAAATAGACTATAAGAACTCTTTATTCTTTAATAATAACTTTTAATAAGTCTAGTGTAAGTTTTCTTATAAAAATTCTACTTTTGTAGAAGATAAAAATGAATATAATATGTCAGAGAATATAGAAAAAGTAAAATGTTTGATAATAGGTTCTGGACCTGCAGGATATACAGCAGCCATATATGCAGCAAGAGCTAATATGAAACCTGTTTTATACCAAGGAACACAACCTGGTGGACAATTAACAACTACAAACGAAGTTGAGAATTTTCCTGGTTACCCAGAAGGTATTACTGGTCCAGCAATGATGATGGAGCTACAAAAGCAAGCTGAACGTTTTGAAACAGATGTTAGAGATGGTTGGATTACTAAGGTAGATTTTTCTGGAGATGTACATAAAGTATGGGTTAATGGTGAAAAAGAAATCCACTGTGATACCGTAATTATATCAACTGGAGCAAGTGCTAAATATTTAGGTTTAGAGTCTGAGCAAAAATATTTAAAACTAGGAGGAGGAGTTTCTGCTTGTGCTGTTTGCGATGGTTTTTTCTACAGAAATCAAGAAGTGGTAATTGTTGGAGCAGGAGATAGTGCTTGTGAAGAAGCACATTACTTATCAAAATTATGTACTAAGGTAACCATGTTAGTTAGACGTGATGAGTTTAGAGCGTCTAAAATTATGGCTGAACGTGTTAAAAATACTAAAAACATAGAAATCCTTTTTAATACCGAAACGGAAGAAGTTATTGGTGACGGTCAGGTTGTAACAGGTGTTAAGGTTTTAAATAACCAAACACAGCAATCACACTTAATTCCAGCGACTGGATTTTTTGTGGCAATTGGACACAAACCTAATACAGATATTTTTAAAGGCTTTTTAGATTTAGATGAAACAGGTTACATTATTAATGCTAAACCAGGAACCTCTAAGACAAATATAGACGGTGTTTTTGTTAGTGGAGATGCTGCAGACCATGTGTACAGACAAGCTATTACAGCAGCAGGTACAGGATGTATGGCAGCTTTAGATGCAGAACGTTATTTAGCAGCTAAAGATTCTTCTTTTGAGGTTAGTACTTCTACTTATAACTAGTATTTAAATTTTAAAACAAAAAAAAACCGAAGCAATTGCTTCGGTTTTTTTTGTTTTTTTATTCTTACATTTTTGGAATGTAATAGTCTTATTTTTTCTTTAAAATAGCATTATCCTCAAAGGTTTCAATTGTGATTTTAGAGCTTCCAAAAATTTCTATTATTGAAGATCCTGAGGCTTTTACCACTAATTCTCCACTGACATCTACGTAAGCTTCAGCTCTATTTTCTGTAGTAACAGTTGCGTTTTTTGATGTTAAATTTTGGCCATTAAAATCCGTCGAGTTATCAGCATTTAATAATAAATTAGCTGTATCACCTTCAATTTTTGCATCCGCACTCTCTAACATATCAACGACTATTTTGGACGCGTTAATTAATGCCTCAACCTTACTGCTTCCGTTTAACTCTAAAGTAGCAGCTTTTGCAGTAATATTTAATTCAGCTTTAGCTTTATCATTATTTATTAGTTTAAATAAGTTACTATCTATTGTTAAGTAAGCTTCTGTACTACTGGAGGTTGTTAATGTTAAGTCATCAAATTTTAAGCTAGATTTAGAACTGATTTCTGCATCCTCCTTAAGCTCGATAGTATTTAAAAGCGAATTATAATATATGGTTATTTCAAGTTTTTTTTCTTGCAATCTTGCAGTTGTTTTTAAACTTAAGGTGTTGTCCTGAGATATTATTTTAATGTAATTATGTAAGTTTTCGTCTGTAGTAATTTCAATTCTAGTAGAATCTGCTTGTACTAAATTAACTTCAAAGTCTTCTGTTAAAACTAAACGCTGAAAAGCATTGACAGGAGTGGATACTTTGGTAAGGACACGACTACCTTTAACCTTTTCTTTTTTTTGTGCAAACGTAAATGTAGTTGCAAGAAGTAATAATATTGTAAGTAATTGTTTTGACATTTATGTATTTTGATTTGTTCGTACAAATATAAGCAAAAACCATCCCAAACTTGATTAAAGCTTGAGATGGCTGGTTTTTTGATTGATTTTTGATAAAATTATCCGTCCTGTTTAAAATAAAATAGACACGATGGAGGTTACTAGATACTCGATTAATGTGATCATAATGGTTAGTTTTTGATTTGATTGATGATTATGGTTTAATTTTGGTCTTTATTATTGGTTATATTAATTCCGTCTTCTTCATTAATAGTGACTTTTACGTTTTTTGTACTTGCTTTTGCGCCTTCGTCGTTAATAATAATATCCATAGTGTCTGTTTTTGCCACTATACCTTCCTGGTTTACAACAATGGTTGAGGTGTTGTCGTTATCTGAAGTCATGTCATTATCGTCATCACAATCCAAACATTCTAATTTAGCACGTTTTACTAGTAAAAAGTGTTCTTCCATTCCGTTATCTAAAATATCGTTATAATAATGACTGTTGTTTCTGTGGTAATTATACGTGCTTTCTTCAGCAAATAATACGCTTCCTTCTGGCAGATAAACCGTTAGTTCTACTTCTTGATCTCTTGAAATGTCATTATTAGATACCGTAAAGTAATTGTCTAATATTAAGTTGTTGTTATTTAAAGTGTAATTATAGCTTATGTTTTTTGCTCTGTCTTTAGCTTTACTATAGCTGCTTCCTCTAGCAGATTTATCCACTCTAAGTTTAGCAACACTATCTTTAGTAGACTTAACAATTAGTCTAATACCTTGAGAAAACACAACCTCGTTTCCGTTATCGTCATCAGCACGTTGTAATCCATAATCACGTCTAAAACGTTCAGCAAAAGTGTCGTTATAATTCATGCTAATCACTAAAGTATCATTAGTTTTAATGTTTGCTAATTGTTCTGTTTTAATGTCTGCAGCTTTTTCTTTATAGCTTAAGCCTTGTCTTGTACCAATAATAGCCAATCCAATTATTGCCATAATCCATAATCCAATTAAACTGTATTTAGCAACGTTACCCATTGGTTTTAGGTTGTTTACTAATATTTTTAAGCCTAAGTAAATAAAGAAAATAATTGGGATAACAGATACTATAAATATTAAGACTGGAAATAACCAAAAAAGCCCATCACCATCATTGAACGTTCTAACATAATCTGTGGTAAAAAAGCCAAAATCGGCATTAAAAAAGGTCCCAAATATTAAACCTATTGCTAAAGCGATGATACCAGCAACGCATGATACTACAAGTGCAATACCAATAAATTTAGAAAAAATTTTAAATAAAGATGAAATAACGTTTCCTAAACCTCCAAAAAAGGATTTACTACTAGATTTGATCTTATTTGTATCTATTTTTTTTACTGAATCTGATATGTTGTCTGACGCTTGTCCAAAGCCTTCTTTAAACTTGTCCGCATGTTTTTGAAAATCTATATTTTTTACATTCTCTGATACGCTATCAAATCCGTCTCTAATTTTTTTTTCGATATTAGAAATAGTGACTTCTTCTCCAGTCATGTTTAACTTATCCGCAGTCGTGGTTGCTTCTGGAATAAAAATCCATAATAATATGTACAAGAAAATACCAGTACCAGCTCCAAATACTAGAAGTATCCAAACTAATCTCACCCAAATAACATCAATATTAAAGTAGTGTGCTAATCCAGAACAGACACCACCAACATAGCTGTTTTCGGTATCTCTAAATAGTTTTTTAGCATTACTGTTTTTAGATCTTGATGAAGCTTGGCTTTTTGGAGTAGGTTCGTCCTCAAAAATTTCGTCATCTACCAAATAATCTTCAGGTTGTCCCATGATGGTAATAACATCCTCAACTTCTTTATTTCCAATAACTTGTCGGTCTGTTTTTATGCGTTCAGAAAACAACTCTGCAATTCTAATCTCTATATCAGCGATAATTTCAGAACGACCTTGAGAGTCTGTAAATGAACGTTTTATAGCCTCAAGATAACGTTGCAGTTTTAAGTATGCATCTTCATCGATATGAAAAAATATACCTGCTAAATTTATATTGACTGTCTTATTCATTTTTAGTTGATTTAATTGATGTTACTATATTTACTGCATGTTGTAATTCGTTCCAAGTCGTGGTTAATTCTTTTAAAAAAAGATGACCTGTTTCTGTCAATCCGTAATATTTACGTGGTGGTCCAGAGGTGGATTCTTCCCAACGATAGTTAAGTAATCCAGCGTTTTTAAGTCGTGTTAATAAAGGGTATATTGTGCCTTCAACAACTAATAATTTAGCGTCTTTAAGTGTTTCTAATATTTCGGCAACGTATGCATCTTCGTCCTTTAAGACTGACAAGATGCAGTATTCCAGAACACCTTTGCGCATTTGTGCTTTTGTGTTTTCTATCTTCATAATTCTGTAAGATGTTTCATAATTAAACTGTTCGTTTTTTGATGATTTGATTGATTGATGATGTGTATTATTTGATAAATTTTATTGTAAAAGGATATTTGTATGCTTGACCATCTCTTGCTTTTAGACTTGCATTAATTATAAAAATAATTTCTAATATAAAACCAAATACTGCTAGTAGTCCAATGCTACCACCAATATAAAATAGAGGTGACGGTTTAGTAAGATTAATATTAATGCCTTCAAAAGCCTGAAAATCTAATAAGTCTAAATGGTTAAATAAAGTGAAAGCAAAAAACGGTATACATAATGTACCAATGATTAAAGCATATAATAAAATACTAAACTGAAAATTAATAGCTTGTTTACCATGGGCATCAATAAACTCTGATTTATCTTTATTAGCAACCCATAATACTATTGGAGCTATTAAATTTCCGAAAGGAAATATAAACCTAGAAAAAGTTGATAAATGAATAAATGTTGCAAGATTTTTTTGATGACTGGTAACCATAATTCAAAAGTATATAATAGTTTCTTATGCAAATATATATCTTTAAAAAGGTATTATGCAATACAAAGTACTAAAAATTAACATATTTTTAACATAGTGTAATGTCAATTATTTTCGATAATTTAGCTAAAAATTGAATATATAATGAAGATAACTCCTAGTAAACTCAACACCTTTACAATACTTAAGTTACCATCAGCTTTTTTGTGTGGTGTTAGAACAAAAGTTTTAAATGATACACAATGCGTAACAACTGTAAAGCATAGATGGTTTAATCAAAACCCTTTTAATTCTATGTTTTGGGCTGTTCAAGGTATGGCTGCGGAATTTGCAACTGGTGCCATGATGATGAAGAAAATACAAGAAACAGGTAAAAAAGTATCCATGTTAGTCACCTCTAATAATGCCACGTTTACTAAAAAGGCGACAGGCAGAATTACCTTTGTGTGTAATGATGGTTTAAAAGTAGATCAAGCATTACAAAATGCTATAAAAACTGGAGAAGGTCAAACTATTTGGATGCAGGCTATTGGTACTAATACTGATGGAGTAGTAGTGTCAACATTTAATTTTGAATGGTCTATTAAAGTAAAAAGCTAAACTCCAATTGTAACAAATTGTACAATTAAGCAACATATAATAAATTAAACCTTTACAAATATGTATCCAAAAGACGAATTACCTCAAAACAGTTTAAATGCACACGACATAGATTATAAAATTTATGGCGAAGAAATGCAATATGTAGAAGTAGAACTTGATCCGCAAGAAGGTGTTATTGCCGAAGCAGGAAGCTTTATGATGATGGATGATGGTATTAAAATGGAAACCATATTTGGTGATGGCTCTCAAAACGATTCTGGTTTTTTAGGAAAAATATTTGGAGCAGGAAAACGATTGTTAACTGGAGAAAGTTTGTTTATGACAGCATTTTACAACAACCTGACAGGAAAGCGTAAAGTAAGTTTTGCATCACCTTATCCTGGAAAAATTGTAGCTATTGATTTGCTAGAATACAAAGGTAAGTTTATATGTCAAAAAGATGCTTTTTTATGTGCAGCAAAAGGTGTTAGTGTAGGTGTAGAATTTAGTAAAAAATTAGGTCGTGGTCTTTTTGGAGGCGAAGGTTTTATTATGCAAAAATTAGAAGGAGACGGATTAGCTTTTGTACATGCAGGAGGAACTTTAGCAAGAAAAGTATTACAACGAGGAGAGACATTAAGGGTTGATACAGGATGTATCGTTGGCTTTACTCAGGACGTAAATTATGATATAGAGTTTATTGGAGGTATTAAAAATACCGTTTTTGGTGGTGAAGGTTTATTTTTTGCAAAATTAGAAGGTCCAGGTGTAGTATATATTCAATCATTACCATTTAGTAGGTTAGCAGGACGTGTATTGCAAAGTGTACCAAGAGGAGGGAAAAGCAAAGGCGAAGGTAGTATTCTTGGTGGTTTAGGTGACTTATTGGATGGTGATAATCGCTTCTAATTAAATAATTTTAACGTGTTTTTAACTGTTAAAATTTTGGATGCATCAATTTTGAACCTATTTTTTTGCTACCTTTAATCGAAACTTTTAAACCGTTTGCCTATAGCATACTATTACTTTTTATTTAACTAAACCTAATAATTAATTATGGCAAGAGCAATGTTTGAGTACACTAAAACTGTACTGCAAAAAGTTAGTTTTGATACCACGTTGTTTTGCAAAGAAGTCCAAAAAGCCTTAGAGCGACTTTTACCATATGAGGTAGAAGAGCTTAAAGTGTATATTGAGTCTTTAGTACAGCAAAACCCAAAATTAGACCAATGTTTAATATATCTAAACACTTAAAAATATAAAACTAAAAAGCGACCAACAGGTCGCTTTTTTTATATAAATAACTTAAGTAATGTTATAAATTTTAACTAAATGCTATAACTTTGCAAAAAATATTTTTTCTGAAAAAGCTATTTACAATATTATTGTTTTTATCCTTCGCAATACGTCCTATGTATTACGTTGGTTATGTGGCTTATTTTCAGTTAAATATAGATTACATTATAGATACCTATTGTGTTAATAAAGAAAAACCACAATTAGCCTGTAATGGTAAATGTCATTTAGCAAAACAATTGCAATCACCAATAAATGATGATAATGATAGTAAAGCAATAACTACTTTAGCAGAATCTTTTTTTCCTGTATTTTACTCGGAATACCAATATACTCTAGACGCTTCTTCGCTAGTGTTTTTTAATCAAAAAAATACAACGATTTATAACCAAAGGTATTCTTATAACTTTGATTATTTTCATTTTAAACCTCCAATAGTATAATTTTTTATTTTTCGGCTTAAGCCAAAATAGGCTTAATTACATTCTATTTAAATAAAAAATAACAATACAAATGAAATTATTAAAATACACATTTGCACTATTAACGTGTGCAATATTTACAGCATGTTCATCAGATGATGATAATAATCAACCAGAAGATTTAACAGGACAAACAGGTGTAATTACACTTAAGTATGACAATGGAGTTGGTGATCAGGATTTTATATTTGGTACCACTTACAATAAATCTAATTCAGAATCTTTTAAATTAGAAACGTTAAAATACATGATTAGTAACGTAAGATTTACGGATTCTAATGGTAATATTTTTGAATACCCAACTGAGGATAACGTATTTATTATTAACGAACTTGATGGTAATAACGCAGGCGAAATCTTTGTGACATTAGAAGGTGTGGACGCAGCTGATTACGTATCTGTTACTTTTGGTGTTGGTATTGACCAAGATAGATTTGCTTTAGGTGCAGCAGGTCAAGGTACTTTTTTAGACTATGCAACAGACCAAGGTATGATGTGGAGTTGGGCTTCTGGATATAAATTTATTAGATTAGATGGTACCTATTCTACAAGTGCAGTGTCTGACCAACCACTAGCAGTGCATATGGGAAGCGTTGGGACAGCATTAGATAATTATAAGGAAGTAACGTTAAGTTTTCCAAATACAGTTTTGGTTAGAGCAGATAAAACACCAGAAGTACATATTAAGGCAGATATAGCTAAAGTTTTTGATGGTACAACAACAGCTAATTTTGCTGATGGTTATGATCAAGTACATACAGATGTTAATGAGACACCAATAATCGCAACAAACATAGCTACAATGTTTGAGGTACATCACGTACATAACGATTAAAACTTATCTAATAACACCATTAAAGGCTAAGTGCTTTTAATGGTGTTTTAAATCTCATTATTATGAAAAAGTTAAGCCTTATAATTTTGGGCTTGGTTACACTGTTTGCGTGTTCTAATAGTACAGATACAGCAAACTATGTTTCCATACCTTTACAGTTAGATTTGCCATCCAATTTTCCAGATATAACCTATAATTTGGATAATAATCCTATAACAGACGCAGGTTTTGAATTGGGTAAAAGACTATTTTACGAAGGTAAATTATCCTCTAATGGTGCAATAGCTTGTGCTTTTTGTCACGAGCAAGCTTTTGCTTTTACACACCATGGACATAATTTAAGTCATGGTGTAAATGGAGGAATTGGTTTAAGAAATGCACAACCAATCCAAAATTTAGCTTATCAAACATCCTTTATGTGGGATGGTGCAGCATCGCATTTGGATTTGCAACCCATACTTCCTATTACTAGCGAGTTAGAAATGGGTGAAACCTTATCCAATGTTATTGTAAAATTACAACAGGACAGTTATTATCAAGAGCAATTTGCTAAAGCATTTGATGGTGGAGAAGTCAATACGGAAAACATGTTAAAAGCATTGTCTCAATTTATGTTAATGATGATTTCTTCTAACTCTAAGTACGACAAGTATGTTAGGCAAGAAGATAATGTTACATTAACAACAACAGAGTTGGATGGTTTAAATACGTTTCAAAATAAGTGCTCAAGCTGTCATGCTTCAGACCTTTTTACAGATCAAACCTTTAGAAACAATGGTTTGCCAATTAATCCACAATTAAACGATAAAGGACGTTTTAATATACTAGAAAACCCAGACGATTTGTATAAGTTTAAAGTGCCAAGCTTACGTAATGTAGAGGTGTCTTATCCTTATATGCACGATGGACGTTTTTCTACTTTAGAAGTCGTCTTAGATTTTTACGATTCTGGTATTGTGGATAATGGTAATGTGGATGCGTCATTACAAAAAACAGATGGGACTTACGGTATCTCACTTTCAGCATACGAAAAAGAGAGTTTAATAGCTTTCTTAAAAACATTAACCGATAATCAATTTTTAGAAGATGAACGTTTTGCAGAATATTAAATATTTAATAATAGGAGTCGTTTTATTTAGTGTCGCTAAAGCGGAAGCACATAATCCCGTAAACCCTTGTAATAAACATGAACCATTTCAGGTATTATGTGATTTATGTGGCTGTTCTACAAGTAGCGGAAGTTTTGGTTTTGGAACTTTAAGCAATGCTAACTTTGTTGGTTTAAGATATATTTATCAAAATTTTGAGTCTAAAAACGGGATTTTTGAAAACTCTCCAATTAGCAAGGAAACCTTTAATACCATACAATTATGGGCTCAAATACCAATTAATGATTCTTTTTATGTGACTACAAGTCTACCATATCAAGATTTGACAAGAGACTTTAATAACGTAAAAGAAAACCTAAACGGATTAGGAGATGCAAGTGTTATAGGATGGTACAAACACGTGTTTTATAAAAAGAAAGATGAAAACGTCGTAGACTTTAACCCTAATAAAGAACCATCAGGACATAGTCTGCAGTTTGGTTTAGGTGTTAAATTACCTACTGGCCAGTTTGAACAAAGATTAGCAGATAATATTAATCCTGGATTTCAAGTTGGGACAGGTAGTGTAGATGGTGTTTTTTCTTTAGGTTATAATTATGGAAGTGACAAATTTGGTGTCAATACGCTACTTAGTTATTATTTAAAGGGCGAAAATAAAAATGACTACCAATTTGGAGATCAATTTAGTTATGCAGTAAACTTTTTTACTGCAATTCCGCGACAAAAAATGAATATCATGCCATTTGTTGGACTTTCAGGAGATGTATATGATTCTATTACACAATACGACGAAACGTTAAGAGATACAGATGGAGATATTTTAAACTTTAGCTTTGGATCCGAGTTGGCTATCGAAAAATTTATCTTTGGAGCTAGCTACACATTACCAGTTAGTCAAAACTTATTTGGTGATAATGTACAGTCCAAACAGCGATTGTCCGTTTATGTCAATTTTGCTCTTTAAAAAAAAGCGACCATTTGGTCGCTTTTTTTTTATTTTTTAGAGATCGGACTAATTATTTGCACGTTTTGAAAAGCAATAGCACCTCTAACAATACCAGAAATCACGTCTTGCATTGCTTCAATAATTTGCATTTTAAGCTCACTTTTATGATATATTAAGCTAACTTCTCTTGCAGGTGAAGGCTCTGCAAAATAATGTAGATTCTCTTTATCTCTATCATTTAAGTCTAAGGTATGTAAGTAAGGCATTAATGTCATGCCTAGACCTTCGTTAGATAATTTAACCAAAGTTTCTATACTACCACTTTCTATTTGAAACTTATCGTCACTATGGTTTTTAAAAGCCTTACATAAATTAATAACACCATCCCTAAAGCAATGACCATCTTCAAGTAAAAGCATATCATCTATTTCTAAGTCAGAGGTTTCTAACTTTTTCTTGTTTTTTAACCTGTGATTTTGTGGTACGTAAGCAACAAATGGTTCAAAATATAGGACGCGTTCTTTAATATTTTCGTTTTCTAAAGGTGTTGCAGCAATTGCAGCATCTAAATGACCATCGTTAATTCTAGATATTATTTCTTCAGTAGTTAACTCTTCAATTTTAAGTTTAACCTTAGGATATTTTTTAACAAAATTGGTTAAAAACATAGGTAATAATGTTGGCATAACGGTTGGGATTATACCAATCTTAAATTCGCCACCTATATAACCTTTCTCTTGATCCACAATATCTTGGATTCTGTAGGATTCATTAACTATATTTCTAGCTTGGGTTACTATTTTTTTACCTACTTCTGTTAACTCTATTGGTTTTTTACTTCTATCAAAAATTAAAACATCTAATTGATCTTCTAATTTTTGTATTTGCATACTTAATGTTGGCTGTGTTACAAAGCACTTTTGAGCAGCTTTTGTGAAATTTTGATTTTCTGCAACAGCAAGTACATAGGATAATTGAGTTATTGTCATCGATATAGTTTAAGACTATAAAAATATAAAATCTATCAATAAAACTTATACATTAATTGGTTTATTTAGCTGTAAATTTGATTAAACAAATAAATAACAATACTATGACTTATAATAGCTTAGGACTAGACACAAAAAAAACTAAAGAATTAGCAGATCAATTAAATCAATTACTGGCTAATTTTCAGATATATTATCAAAACTTAAGAGGAATCCACTGGAATATTAAAGGTAAAAACTTTTTTGGATTACATGTTAAGTTTGAAGAGTTATACACAGATGCAAATATGAAAGTAGATTTAATTGCAGAGCGTGTTTTAACTTTAGGAGAAACACCATTGCATACTTTTGAAGACTACGTTAAAGTAGCTAAAGTACCAGTAGGACACAATGTATCTAAAGATGAAAACGCTGTAGCTTTAATAGTAACATCTTTAACAGAATTATTAAAATTAGAACGTGACATTTTGGATGCTTCTGGAGATGCAAATGATGAAGGTACTAACGCTATGATTAGTGATTTTATCTCTGAGCAAGAAAAAACAATTTGGATGATGAATGCTTGGTTAGGTAAAAGCTTATAATGATATTAATTTTTGATTAAAAAAGAGCTACATAAGTAGCTCTTTTTTTTGAAATATAGTTTTTGTAGGTTTGCTAGATATACTTCTATAAAGTAAGTATTTTATGTGTTAATAGTTAAGACAATGAAGACTCCAAAAACACCTTGGCCAACCAAAGCAGCTATGGAACAGGTTTATAAATTAAACCTTTGGGGAAGTAATGCGTCAGAATTTTATTCAGGTGAAGGTTCGCATAATCCGGATTTGGTTAATCCATATATAGAGGTTATTGTGTCTTTTTTAAAAACATTTAAAACACCAATTAGTGTTTGCGATTTAGGCTGTGGCGATTTTAATATAGGAAGTAATTTGTATAATTATACTAGTAAATATTTTGCTGTAGATATTGTACCAAGCTTGATTGATTATAACCAAAGCAATTTTATAGCAAATAACTTGTCCTTTAGTTGTTTGGATATTGCTTTAGACGAATTACCGTCTGCAGATTGTGCCTTAATTAGGCAAGTTTTACAACATTTATCTAACAAAGAAGTCAAAAACATTTTGAAAAAGCTACAGGCTTACAAATATGTTATCATTACGGAGCATATTCCATCATTTGATTTTATACCCAATCTAGATATAATTTCGGGACAAGGTATTAGACTTAAAAAGAAGAGTGGTTTGGATGTTTTAAAAGCACCTTTTAATTTTAAGATTACATCTCAAGAAGTGCTTTTAACTATAAATTTAAAAGAAGGGAAAGGTAAAATTGTAACAACTAAGTATACACTACAATAAATTATTACTTAAAATAGGGTCAGGTTTATATAGCAATGTTTTCTAATAATATGCCTGCAACTTGTGGAAGTCTATTAATTAAATCTTCTACAACCTTAGGATCGCTTAAATCTGTTCTTATACCTGGAATTAAACTTAATGAAGGATCATCAAAATCTGCACAACCCATACTCCAAATACCAAAAAGTCTAGTCTTTACTGTTTGATCATCAATTATTTTGATTTTACTATGTCTTATATCTCGACGTAAACGGTTTAACAGGTCGTCAATAATATTATGGTCTCCTTCTATGACCTGAACAAATAAACCATCCTTATGCATTAGCACACCTGTAATATTATCTATTGTGTTAAATGCACGTGCGTCATGTAATAAATCTAATAAATCACGTTTATTAAAATGCTGTGTGGCTTGACTAGAGTAAATTATTCGACGACAGGTCATATATTGATTATTAAGTAGGAGATTAAGAGTGTTGGTTATCACTAAGTTAATCAAAAAAAAGATAATGTTGTAAAAAAATGTAAAATTAAAAAAGCCACGATATAGTGGCTTTATTTTAATTTGTTTTTTGGATAGTCCTAGAAGCGTATATCAAAGTTTAAATTTTCATTAGTTACTTCAAATTTAGCTTCAGAAAAATTAGGAGGACCATAAGATAGCGGATTGTTAGACATACCATAGTTTTCCTGAGGCATACCGTTTTCAAAATCCATACGATTATTTTCATTTTCATCATGTAATACCATTATTGCGTATGCACCAGGTTTTACATTTTTAAAAGTTACCGTTACAGTGTTATCTTTTATCGAGCTATTTATATTTTGTATGCCTTGACTTTTCATCCAAGTATCATTGGTATGTAAAGCAAACATTATTTGTCCGGAGTTGTTTTTTACTTTATTAACTACAACAGTGATAGTTTGACCAGTAACTGTAGTTTCATCAGCATCTACTTGTGCAAAGGAAAATGAAATGCTAAGCATAAAAACTACTAAGCTATTTACAAAAGTTAAGTACTGTTTTTTAGATGTTTTAAAAGTCTTCATAAGGTGTTGTTTTAATTGGTTAACACTTCAAATTTGCAATAAAGACAACTATTAGACTAAAAAACTGTACTCAACTGTTATTTTTTATAGTTCAATTGTAGAATTAAATCATTGGTATGATTTCTACACGTCTGTTTTTATGTCTGCCTTCTTCCGTATTAGAAGAATCAACAGGAAATTCTTCACCAAAACCTCGCGTTAATAGTTTGGTTTTATCAATACCTTTTGCAACTAAATAATCTCTAACAGCATTGGCTCTAGCTAAAGACAGTTTTAAATTAGTTTCTGCAGAGGACGTATTATCTGTGTGTCCTGATATTTCGTAAGTTTTAATGTTTGATTTTGTAATGTAAGAGGCAACATTATCTAATATTTTTTTGCTTTCAGCTGTGATTTCAGATTTACTTAATTCAAAATAAATCAAAACAGCTTTTGGTTTAGATGCTATATTTATTTCATTAATATCAGCTTCAGGAGGACAACCATTATTGTTGTTTAGTCCTTTAACAGAAGGACATTTGTCAAATTTGTCTGGTACACCATCATTATCGGTATCAGGTAAAGGACAACCGTTATTAGTTTTGTCTCCAGCAAAATTTGGACATTTGTCATATGGGTCTGCGACACCATCGTTATCAGCGTCTGGACAACCATTTAAAGTTCCAGCGATATCTGGACAATTATCTTCTTGATCCATTATACCATCTTTATCTGTATCTGGGCAACCATTATACATTGCTAAACCAAATACATTAGGACAATTATCTTCTTTATTAATTATACCGTCGTTGTCGTTATCTGTTCCACCAAATTTAAAAATTATACCAACAGAATGTTGGAAGTGGCTTATACCATAATCATCCAATGCATGTTTATAAATGGATTGACCTGTCAACCCAAAATTATAAGTCAACCAAACATTTAATCCAACACCAGCATTTGCTGTAAGTGATTTACCTAGCGTATCAACCCAAGTTAATCCACCTCCTATAGCAACATATGGGTTTACATTAAAATTATTTATAACGTTATATTTAGCTAGACCATCTAAAGCTATTAATGAAAACTTTTTGTCAACATCAATATAGTTTTGCTTGATGCCTGTCAATGTTACAGAACCTTCCAAAGATAAATTACCTGTTAGGTGTCTAGAAATTGCGCCTTTAAAACCAGCAGCTTCCCAATTCCAGGTTTTAAAACGTCCTAAATTATTGGGTGCTTTTAGCACAGGATTATTAATTGCATTAGTGCTCAGACTAGCTGTCCATGGAGAATACACATCTTGCGCTTGTAAATTTTGAGATACAGATAGTAGCAGGACAACAGTTAGTAGTAAAACTAATCGTTTCATTTTTTTTAGAATATTGGTTAATAGCATGACCAATATAGTTTAAATAATAATAATATTAAAACTAATAAGATTAACGGTTAGCTTAGGCAGATTAACTCGTACAAGTCGTTTGTTAAATCCAATTTTGATAATTATTATAGTTTAAGGTCTCAGGTTTATTTTATAAAAACTAATTTTGCTTTTTAAATTTACTATGTTTTACATTATAGATATTTTAGGAACAATTGCTTTTGCAATTTCAGGTGTATTGGTAGCGCTAAATAAGCGTATGGATGCTTTTGGTATTTTAATTATCGCATTTGTCACAGCTGTTGGAGGAGGTACTTTAAGAGATGTTTTAATTGGCGAAACACCTGTTAGCTGGATGAAGGATATGACTTTTATTTACGTTGTTATAGCATCTACTATTTTTGCTGTTGTTTTTAGATCTAAAATTGATTATTTACGTAAATCCTTGTTTTTATTTGATACTATTGGTATTGGATTGTATACAGTTGTTGGAGTTGAAAAAGGAATTTCGGCTGGATTACATCCTATTATTTGTATTTTTTTAGGTACAATGAGTGCTTGTTTTGGAGGTGTAATTAGAGATATTTTATGTAATGAAATTCCTGTGATTTTTAGAAAAGAAGTGTATGCAACAGCTTGTATTTTGGGTGGAGCTACCTATTTTGTTGTCATTAAATTACCCATAGCATCAGACTTTGTTTTTGTAATTGCTGGAGCAGTAGTAATAACCGTCAGACTTATTGCTGTAAAGTTTAAAATTAGTTTACCTAATTTATATAAAGACTAATTAGCAACTACTTTTAATCCTACTATAGATATTATTAAAGTGGATATAAAAAATAGTCTCCAAAAAGTTGCAGGCTCATCAAAAACTACAATCCCTAAAATGACTGTCCCAATAGCTCCAATACCTGTCCATACAGCATAGGCTGTACCTATAGGCAGTTGTTTGGTAGCTTTTAAAAGTAATAACATACTTATAGCTAGACATATTATAAAACCAATATACCAATAGGTAGCAATTGTACCACTAGACTCTTTTGCTTTACCAAGACAGGCAGCAAAAGCTACTTCAAATAATCCAGCAATGATTAAAATAATCCAATTCATATATTTAGCAGAGTTATTTAATTTTAATCAAAAATAAAGTATTTAAACAGATTTAATATATCAAAGGATGATTGAATAAGGGTAAATAACAATAGAGTTAAAAAGTATCAATTCTGTCTTAAAATTTTATCCATTTTACGACCTCTTGCCAATTCATCGACCAATTTATCTAAGTACCTTACTTGCTGTGTTAAAGGAAACGTTATGTCCTCAATACGATAACCACAAATTACACCTTTAATAAGGTTAGCATTTGGGTTAAGTGTCGCCTCTTCAAAAAAGGTTTTAAATGACACTTTTTTATCAATTAAGGTTTCAATTGTTTTATAATTGTAGCCTGTCAACCACTGGATGACTTGATGTAATTCCTCAATTGTACGTCCTTTTTTTTCTACTTTAGTCACATAATGTGGATATATGGAAGCAAAAATCATTTTAGCAATTCTTTCATCTTGTTTAGCAGTAACTATCATATTGTTAAAATTTTTGAAAGCCTCAATAGCTATCTTTAAAAAAATAATAACCCTATAAATAAGTTTTAGAAACTATAAATAGGGTTATTATATTAAACTATAATAAATTATTGATTTGTTGTAACCGGAAAACCTCTATCACGCATTAAAGCTTCAATTTTAGCACCTCGACCTCTAAATAAGTTATAAGCTTCAGCTGGATCCATACTATTTCTTGGTGCAAATAAGTACTTAACTAATTTATCTGCTAAAGCTTTGTCATAAAAACCATCAGGTGCGTCTTTAAATGCTTCCGAAGCATCGCTAGTTAGGACATCTGCCCACATATAACCATAATAAGCTGTAGCGTACCCTTCGCCAGAAAACACATGACCAAAATGTGGTGTTCTGTGACGCATTGGTAACTCTTTTGGCATATTAAGTGTCGCTAAAGTTTCGGTTTCAAACTTAGCAATATCAATATCTGTTTGGTCTGCTAAATGTAATTTCATATCCATTAAGGCAGATGCTAGATATTCTGTAGTAGCAAAACCTTGATTAAATGTTGCTGCTTTTTTGATTTTAGCAACAAGTGTCTCAGGAATTGGTTCTCCTGTTTTATAATGCACTAAAAACTGATTAATAACTTCATCTGTAGATAACCAACGTTCTAATAATTGACTCTGAAACTCAGTATAATCTCTAACACCTCCATTTAATGTTGGGTATTTTACATTAGATGAAAAGAAGTGTAATGCGTGTCCAAATTCATGAAAGAAAGTTTCGGCATCATCCCAAGATATTAAAACCGCTTCGCCAGGAGCAGCTTTTACAAAGTTAGAGTTGTTAGATGCTAATACTGTTTTAGGACCATCAAAAGTGGTATGACTTCTATAGGTTGTAGCCCAAGCACCAGATCGTTTTCCTGGTCTAGCAAATGGATCTAAATACCATAGTCCAATGTGTTTTCCAGAATCTAAATCTGTAACTTCCCAAACTTTAACGTCTTCATGAAACACAGGTACTTTTCCCTCTTCTACTGGAGTGAATTTATAATTAAATAAACGTCCAGCTGTATAAAATAAGGCTTGTGTTAATTTGTCTAATTGTAAGTATTGTTTGACCTGGTCACTATCTAAATCGTATTTTTTTTGACGTACTTTTTCAGCGTAAAAACGATAATCCCAAGGTGCAATTTCTATATTTTTACCAGCAGCATCAGCTACAGCTTGCATATCTGCAACTTCTTCTTTTACTCTTGCAATAGCTGCAGGCCACACAGCTTCCATTAATGCCATAGCGTTTTCTGGTGTTTTTGCCATACGATCTTGCAAACGCCATTCGGCATAATTAGAGTAGCCTAATAATTTTACACGCTCTCTTCTAAGTTTTAAAATTTCTGCGATAAGCGCTTTATTATCATAAGCATCTCCATTATCTCCTCTAGAGTAGTAGTTGGTCCAAACTTGCTCGCGCAATTCACGTTTAGTACTATAAGTCAAAAATGGATCCATTGAAGATCTTGTATTTGTGATAGCATACATGCCATCCTTACCATTATCTGTTGCTATTTTTGCTGCAGATTTTATAAAACCATCACTTAATCCGTCAAGTTGGTCTTTAGTTAAATATGTGATATAGTTTTCTTCGTCATGTAAAACGTTATCTCCAAATTTGTTATATAATGTGGATAATTCTTTGTTTATTTCAGCATAACGTTTTTTCTTGGCGTCGTCTAATTCGGCTCCATTCATCTCAAAACGCTTGTAAACCAATTCTGTAACACGTTGCTGGTCTGCAGGAAGCGGATTGGTTTGTGAGGCATCATAAACCGCTTTTACACGTTTAAATAAAGCTTCGTTTTGATTAATTTTAGAAGTATAATCAGATAATTTAGGAGCTAAAGCACTTTGCACATCTCTAAATTCTGGACTACTCATATTGCTACTAAAAATACCATAATACGTAAATACATTATCTAGGCTATGACCTGCACGTTCCATAGCTTCAATAGTATTTTTAAAAGTTGGTGCTTCCGTATTATTTGCAATAGTCTCAATATCAATTAGACCTTGTTCAATGCCTTCTAAAACAGCAGGTTGGATTTGGTCAACTTTCATTTTGTCAAAATCAGGAACACCACCATAAGGTCCTGTAAAGTCTTTAAGCAATAGGTTGTCACTCATAGGTTTAGAATGGTTGTTGGTTGTAGCATCTTTTTTACAGCTAGTACTAAGTAAAATAATAGTACAAGTTAGGATGCAGTAAATGGCATTTGTTTTCATAGTTTAGTTAATTATAGCTTAAAAATACTTAAAAGTAAGTCACTATTCTAGAATTTTGACTGTTTTAATATAGATATTGGTAAGTGGCCAATCAGACTCGTCAACAGTTACTGCATTAATCTTATCAACAACATCCAAACCATTGATGACTTCTCCAAAAATAGTAAAGTCACCATCTAAATGAAACGCATCTTGTTGAGTAATAAAAAACTCGTAAGGAGAGGCTAATTTATGTGGATTTTCAATATCACTACTAGGCATAGAGATTACACCTCTTTTATGTGTAAATCCACGTTTGGTATCTGTTGGTAATAGATAGTGACCAATTTTACCACGTTTGGCAGCAACTTTTACATTGTCTGTATTACCACCTTGAATGATAAAGTTTTTAACTACACGATGAAATTGTGTATTGTCAAATGCACCTTGTTTAGTTAGAAAAATAAAATTGGCACGATGAAACTTTGTAATATCATGCAATAAAATATCAATATTACCCATTGTTGTTACCAACCGTACTTTGTTTTCTTTGTTATTAGTCTCGTATTCTAAAAAAAAGTCCATTGCGTTATCCTCTGTCAAGTAAGGATATTTACGCGTTGGTATGGTGTCTTTCTTTATAGTGTCAATAGTTGTTTTAGATAAGTTTGTTGTCGATTTAGATTTGGATTGTTTATCTTCACAATTA
The DNA here is from genome assembly GCF_002323495.1 of Olleya sp. UBA1516. NCBI lineage: Bacteria > Pseudomonadati > Bacteroidota > Flavobacteriia > Flavobacteriales > Flavobacteriaceae > Olleya > Olleya sp. UBA1516. Next base: position 5,616 of record NZ_DCQO01000015.1, on the reverse strand, counting down.
AGAAAGATTAAACAAAAACCAACCAATAATAATACGCGCATTTTTAAAATGAATTTTAATGAATTTATCATAGCGTTACCAAAAATAAAAAATATACCATTGCCAGCCGAAGCATCGCAGCTTAAAATGGTGCCACCTTATAGGCAAGATTTAGTCAAGCAGCAAGGTGATAATATCAAAAATGCCAGACAAAGTGCAGTTTTAGCCTTGTTTTATCCGGATTTGGAAGCGCAAACTAAACTTATTTTAATTTTAAGAAAAACGTATAAAGGCGTTCATTCTGGACAAGTTGGTTTTCCAGGAGGAAAAGTAGAGTTAGACGATAAGGATTTGATGCAAACAGCATTACGCGAAACGCATGAAGAAGTTGGTGTACATCCAGAATTAGTTACAGTCTATAAAAAACTAACACAAGTTTACATTCCGCCAAGTAATTTTTATGTTCAACCGTTTATTGGATTGGCTTCTCAAACACCAATATTTACTAAACAAGATACAGAAGTAGAGGATTTGTTAGAGGTTTATCTAACGGATTTGTTAAGCGATGGTAATTTAACTTCCAAAAAAGTTAAGACTAGTTATGGTGCTGAGGTTGAGGTGCCTGCCTTTAATTTGAGTAATCATTTGGTTTGGGGAGCAACAGCTATGATGCTTAGCGAAGTCAAAGACTTGTTAAAAGCAACCCTTTAACGTAAAGGTTTTTCTATATTTGTATTTACTAAATGTAAAATAAAACTATGGGTTTATTTAAAAAAAATCCTTTCGGACATATACTTTTTGTTAAAAAATGGTTGATAAGAATCCTTGGTGTCTTAACACATAGACGTTATAGAGGGTTTAATGAGTTACAAATAGAAGGGTCTGATATTATAAGAAACTTACCAGATACTAACGTATTATTTATTTCTAATCACCAAACGTACTTTGCAGATGTAATTGCAATGTTTCATGTCTTTAATGCAGCATTAAGTGATAGGCAAGACACCATAAAAAACGTGGGTTATTTATGGAATCCAAAATTAAATTTTTATTACGTTGCAGCTAAAGAGACAATGAAGGCTGGATTATTACCTAAAATATTTGCATACACAGGATCTATTAGTATAGAACGTACTTGGCGTAGCGAAGGTAAAGACGTTAATAGACAAGTTAAAATGTCTGACATTTCGGCTATTAAAAAAGCATTGGATGACGGTTGGGTAGTTACATTCCCACAAGGGACAACCACACCTTTTAAACCAATCCGTAAAGGAACAGCGCACATTATAAAACGTCATAAGCCAATAGTCGTACCTATAGTAATTGATGGTTTTAGACGTAGTTTTGACAAAAAAGGATTACGTATTAAAAAGAAAAATGTTTATCAATCTTTTGAGATCAAAGAACCCTTAAAAATTGATTACGAAAACGACTCTATTGCAGATATTGTAGAGCAAATTGAATATGCTATTGAGCAACATCCATCGTTTTTAAAAGTGATTCCTCAAGCAGAATTATTAGCGCAAGAAGAACTTAATAAGCAACGTGAGTTTTTAGGGTAATAGTCGTTAGGTTAAATACAGCTTTCAGACGTTTTTACATCTATAACCTGACCTTCAGCTTTTGCTTTTTTGTCCTTTTCGGATCCTAAAGCCATACCAATTACCATACCTATTAGTAGTCCAAAAGTTAAGCTTAAAGGTCCTAAAGCCATACCAAACACTAATCCAAGACACATACCTATTGGCATATAAGTATTGGCATAATGACCAATAGTAATTAAATTAAACTTCTGTTTTAAATAAGCTAATAACTGTTGTGATTTTTTAGATAAAACCTTAATGTTTGTATCAGATTGTAGGTTTATTAGCTCCAGCTCATTATGTATTGATATTAATTCTGCATCGTTAAAACCACGAAGATTTAAATCGTTAAATACTCTAATAAAGTTGTCGTATATACGACGTTCCTTTTTTGTAGATAATTCAGTTTTTAAGCCTTTAAAAAAAGTAATGTAGTTATCAAAAGTCTGCATTATACTTCTATTTTTTTAAGCTCGTTGTAGTTTCTATTTAATCGTTTTAATAAAATACCATAGATTAATTTATAAAACAACCAGATTATAGTAACAAAAATAACTGTCACTAAAGTAAACACACCAACCATGACCATAAATTGCGTATTATTAAAATGCTCAATTTTTTCAACTAATTTGGGATCATGTTTGCTAGAATAATAAAAACCAAATATCATAGATACAGACGCCATAATTAGATTGTACAGCACATAATACTTAATTACCTTTCTAGTTTTAATAATGCTTTTCATTAAACGTCTAGCATTATCAGTTACAGATATAGATTTGTATGATTTATATAATAAATACACAAATAGTATAATAATAGCGTAGGATAGGACACTTAAAATTATAAACAAATTACTGCTATATAATTCTTCATGTTTAGCACGATACGTATCAGACATTACAAACGGTAACGCATTTATAACAATCCAAAAAACTAGTTCGGCAACACTTATATAAAATAGCGTCTTAACAATACTAGACGACTTTTTTAACAACATAGGGTAAATTTGCGAGGCAGATTTTTTTTCAAATTTAGCATCGCTTTTAACCCAATCCTTCTTCAATAATTCTAATTCATCCATAGGTTACGGATTTAAAATGGTTTTTAATTTAGTTTTCACTCGGTTCATTTTCACTCTAGCATTAACTTCAGTAATACCCATTGTTTCACTTATTTCTTTATAATTTTTGTCCTCTAGATATAAAAAAACTAATGCTTTTTCAATATCATTTAATTGGTGGACAGCATTATATAATAATTTTAATTGGTCCTCTTCTGTACTATCATACTCTTCAGCACTAATTTTAAACTGTACAGTATCAAATTGCTGAGTATTAATAGTCCGTTTAGACTTGCGATATAGCGTAATTGCAGTATTTAATCCCACACGATACATCCAAGTACTAAACTTACTATCACCTCTAAATTTCGGGAAAGCCTTCCATAACTGGATGGTTATTTCCTGAAACAAATCATTGTGCGCATCATAATTATTGGTATAAAGTCTACAAACTTTATGCACAATGTTTTGATGCTGCTCCAGCAATTCGACAAAATTTTGTTCTAGTGGTTTACTCAATGGTTATTTGGTTGGTTTAACTATTAGTAGTTAAAAATATAAAGATGTTACACAAATTTAAAATTATTTTTTTGGGCGTTACCACAAGGGTCGCGTTTTCCGTTTAAATCTTTTTTTTGCCATATATGGCAGCAAAAAAAAGGATACCACTACAACCGCTAACGCAACTCATCCTTAAAAATCAACATTTCGGGATTGTTTTATTTTAAATCAAGAGTCATCCAAACATCTTTGTACCATCAAACAATCAAAAATCGAACTAAATATTATGAAACCTTTTATTACCATTTTAATTCTATTAATCAGTTTAATCACTCAAGCACAAACCACAATTTTTGGTACAGTAACAGATGTAAACAAACAACCCATACTTGGAGCTAATGTCTACCTAAAAGGAACTTATGATGGAGCCAGCACATTGGCAGATGGTAGTTTTAGTTTTACAACAAGCAATGTAGGACAGCACAGTTTAGTCATCTCGTTTGTGTCTTTTGAGACGTTTATTATAACCAAAGAGGTTGTAGCATTACAAGATTTAAAAATTGTATTAAAAGACGATGTTAATACTCTGGACGCAGTAGTACTATCTGCTGGTACCTTTGCTGCAGGAGATAATAGTAAAATATCAGTATTAAAACCGTTAGATGTAGTTACTACTGCAAGTGCATTAGGCGATTTTGTTGGCGCATTACAAACACTTCCAGGTACAACAACAGTGTCAGAAGATGGACGCTTATTTGTGCGTGGTGGAGACGCAGAAGAGACACAAATATTTATCGATGGTATTCGTGTGTTTACACCATACGCTCCAACCACAAATAATATTCCAACACGTGGACGTTATTCTCCGTTTTTGTTTGACGGAATTACATTTTCTACAGGAGGTTATAGTGCAGAATATGGACAAGCTTTATCAAGTGTATTAGAGCTTAATACTATTAATCAACCAGATCAAGAAAAAACAGATATTGGTATCATGAGTGTTGGTGCTAGTTTAGGAAATACCCAAATTTGGGGTAAAAATAGCCTAAGCGTTAATGCGTCTTACATTAATTTATCACCTTATTTACAAGTGTTTGATGATCGTAACGATTGGAAAAAACCTTTCGAAACCTTTTCTGGAGAAGCGGTTTTTAGACATAAAACAGACAATGGATTACTTAAACTTTATGGTGCATTTGATACTTCAGATTTTAGTTTAAATCAAGAAGATATAAATCTAGAGGATGGTTTACCATTAACTTTAAATAACAAGAATTTTTATTTTAACGGTTCGTATAACCATGTTTTAAATAGCAATTGGACATTAGCCAGTGGGTTTAGTTATACGTACGCAAAAGGAAAAATTAATATTTTAGATAGTAAAATTCAGTCAACTGAAAATTCTGTACACGCAAAAATCAAACTTAAACACCACATTAGTAATCGGTTTAAATTAAATTTTGGAGCCGAACAGTTTGCGACGCAATTCAGCGAAGACTATAACGATCCAATAATTAATAACGTTACTTATGGTTATAACAATAACCTATCAGCAGCCTATACTGAGGCTGATATTTTCTTCTCTAAAAATTTAGCATTAAAAGCAGGTTTTCGTGCAGAGTATAGTGCCTTATTTGATAAAGCTACATTATCTCCAAGAGCGTCCTTAGCGTATAAAACAGGCAGTAAAAGTCAGCTGTCATTAGCGTATGGTAACTTTTTTCAGCAACCCAATAGTGCTATTTTAAAGTTTAATCAAAACCTAGAAGCACAACAAGCGCAACATTACATTTTAAATTATCAGTTTAATGCAGATGGTAAAATATTTAGAGCCGAAACCTATTATAAAAAGTATAGTGATTTGGTAAAATATGATACAGACTTTACAACTTTTGAAACTAACTTTAATAACTCTGGTAGTGGTTATGCTAAAGGTTTAGACTTATTTTTTAGAGATAATAAAAGTATCAAAAATATTGATTATTGGATAAGTTATTCTTTACTGGATACTAAGCGTGATTATAAAAATTTTCCAACAGCTGCACAACCTAATTTTGCTAACACACATAATCTGTCTGTAGTTGGAAAATATTGGGTAGATAGTTGGAAAAGTCAAGTTGGTTTTAGTTATAATTTTGCTTCAGGTAGATCGTATACAGATTCAAATCTGATAGGTTTTTTAAACCAAAAAACAAAAGCTTATAATAGTTTAAGTGTTAATTGGGCTTACCTTTTAAGTCCTCAAAAAATCCTATATTTTTCAGTTAATAATGCCTTAGGATTTACAAATGTTAATGGTTATCAATATTCAGATACACCAAATATAAATGGTCAGTTTAATAGACGTGCCTTGCGACCAGCTGCAGACCAGTTTTTCTTTGTAGGTTTCTTTTGGACAATAAGTGAAAAAGGTACAGATAATCAGTTGGATAATTTGTAGGTAAATCACGTTGGTTCCAGAGCTTCGACTTTAGAAAAAATGTATTGAGA